>CAIXHI010000512.1 GCA_903919215.1 uncultured Acidimicrobiaceae bacterium | reverse complement strand
GGGGTACTTCACGGGTTGACGCCTAGCCTCCACGGACATGGAGCCCGAACGCCGAACTCAGTTGCTGGCCATGAAACTGAAGGCGCTCATCGGCGTCGCTGCGGCCGGCTGTGAGCCTGGTCAGTTCGGCGCAGGTGCGGCGATGATGGTTGGCACACACGCGTGGGCGCTGCTCGAGCAGCAGCCCGAACGGAACCTCGGGGCTGCTGTGGCGTGGGCACTCCGCCGGGATGCGACCGGGCTGACGGTGTTGGCCGACCGCAACTCCGATGTGCTGGCTCGGCGTGCTGCGGGGTTCGCTTTCCCGATCGAGGTGCGTCACATCGACGGCACCAGCCACGTGGCTGCGGCGACCGAACCGTTGCCGGTGGTCGCCGATGTGCCTGCCGCCCACCGCGAGTGGACCGACACGATCGTCGCCGCCGGCGCCGTGCCCGTGGAGGAGCACGGGGTGCTCGCCGGCGAGGTGCGTGGTCTCGAGGTGTGCCGAGTCGTCGTCGATACGCACACTGGTGCGGTGCGCCTCGACGTGGGCATCGGGGCCGACGACCGCGAGATGTTCCAGATGTTGCACGGTGGCAAGCCGACCCTGGAGGCGCTCACCGATGTGGTGTCGTTCGTGGCCGCCCAGCGGATTCCTGGTGCCGTGCGGCATCCGCTGAACCTCTTGGCGCAAGAGCGTCTACTGCGCTTCCATCTCATCGACCACCCTGAGCTGGTGGGAGCACAGTCGCTGGTACCCGCTCCGCCGCCGGTGCAGCGTCCAAACCTGAAGGACCCCGTGCCCTGCGTCGCGCTTGCCGAGATCGACGGACGTCGCGTGGCCGTCGTGTGCTCGTCGGGTGTCGATCTCGATGTTGTTCCGTTCACCATCGACGCATGCAGCGCGCTCGGGGTGGACGAAGCCCTCATCGTCGTACCTGCTCGCGATGCCCTGCCGATCCAACACCGGATTGCCGCTGCGGCCCGTGCCACCATCACGGTGCTGGGTCTCGACGCCGTAGCCTGAGGCCGCTGTGTTCGACCGTGTGAAGTCCCTGGAAGACGAATTCGTCTCGCTCGAAGCGAGCCTCTCCGACCCCGACCTCGTCAGCGATCAGAGCAAGCTGCGCGAGGTGACTCGTCGCTACAAAGACCTCACACCGGTCGTCGACTGCATCCGCCGTCGCCGCTCGCTGCTCGCCGATGCCGAGGCTGCTCGCGAACTGTTGGCGGTGGCCGAGGACGATGAGCGCGCCGTGTGGAAGCAGGAACTGGCTGAGAACGAGGCGGCGCTGGAAGCGTTGGAGGAGGAGCTTCGCCTGCTGATGCTGCCCAAGGACCCCAACGACGGCCGCAACGTGATCATGGAGATCCGCGGTGCCGAGGGTGGCGAGGAAGCCAACCTGTTCGCTCGTGACCTGTACGACATGTACCGGGCATACGCCAACGCCAAGGGCTGGACGGTCGAGGTGCTGTCGTCCGACGACAGCGACCTCGGTGGTGTGAACCAGGTGACGATGATGGTGAAAGGCGACACCTCCTGGGGGCGCCTGAAGTTCGAGGGCGGCACCCATCGCGTGCAGCGCGTGCCCATCACCGAGAGCCAGGGTCGGATCCACACATCGTCGGCCACGGTGCTGGTGCTGCCCGAGGCCGAGGAGGTCGAAGTGCACATTGATGACAAAGACCTCGACGTCGATGTGTATCGCAGCAGTGGCGCGGGTGGCCAGAGCGTCAACACCACCGACTCGGCCGTGCGGATCACCCACAAACCCACGGGTGTGGTGGTGACGATGCAGGACGAACGCAGCCAGATCCAGAACCGTGCGCGAGCGATGATCGTCCTGCGGGCCCGTCTGTTGAAGCTGGCCGAGGATGAGCAGAACGCGGCTCAGTCGGCCGAGCGTCGGTCGCAGGTCGGCGCTGGTGGTCGCGGTGAGAAGATCCGCACCTACAACTTCAAGGAGAACCGGCTCACCGATCACCGCATCGGGTTCACGATCTACCGCTTGCAGGACGTGCTGGCGGGCGACCTGGACGAGACGGTCGACGCGCTGACGTCCGATGAGCGGGCCAAGCAACTGGCGGGCCATGCCTGACGGCACCGTCTCGTGGCGGCACCTGTGGGACGAGACCGCGGTGCTGCACGGACGGCCGCAGGCGCGCTGGCTCTGCGAGGAAGCCAGCGGTGCGTTCGGGGATGAGTTCCATGGCGTGCTCGCCGAGCCCGCCACCGAGCGGCAGGTGGCGCACCTCGATGCGATGTTGTTGCGGCTGCAGGGCGGGGAGCCGCTGCAATATGTGCTGGGGCATTGGTCGTTCCGCACACTCGACCTGCTGGTCGACCGGCGAGTGCTGATTCCCCGTCCGGAAACTGAGTGGGTGGCCGGGGCGGCCATCGACGCAGTACGCGATCTGCTGCGCGAATCCGGCGAGCGACCGTTCGTGGTGGCCGACCTCGGAACCGGCAGCGGTGCCATCGGACTGTCGGTGGCTGCCGAGTTGCCGCGTGGTTCGGTGGAGGTGTGGCTCACTGATGTAGCGCTGGACGCGCTCGACGTGGCGCGGGCCAACGCCGCCGGGCTGGGTATGGCTGCCGCGGGGGTGCGGTTCGGACATGGCCCCTGGTTCGCGGCCTTGCCGCAGCGGTTGCAGGGAACGTTGGCGCTCGTGGTGTCGAACCCGCCGTACATCGCCCACGACGACGAGCGGGTCGAACAGTCGGTGCGCGAATGGGAGCCAGCCGGTGCGTTGTTCGCCACCGACAATGGTCTGGCCGATGTGCGCACGATCGCCGAAGGAGCCGCCGAGTGGCTGCGCCCCGGCGGACGGCTCGTGCTGGAGATCGGCTCGGGCCAAGGGTTGGCGGTGTGCGAGCTGTTGCTCGGCGCCGGACTCGTCGACGTTGAGGTACGACCCGACCTCGCCGGACACGACCGCCTTGCGCTGGGACGGCGCGAAAACTGACAGGAGTCCCTTGTCTCAGGCTCAGACCAGGCACAAGGGTTCACCTAGGAGGCCGCCATGTACTCACGTCGCTCGTTCACCGCTCTCTCGTTCACTGGCCTCGCAGCCGTGATGCTCGTGGCCGGGTGCAGCTCATCGCACACCATCGGCGGCGCGGCCACGTCGACTGCGCCGTTGGCCACGACCACCACGACCGTCCCTGAGACGACCACGTCCACCACTGCGCCGGTCCCCCCGCCAGCGACCTCGGCTCCTGCGGTGTGCGCCGATCGCACACCGAGCGGCTCGGCCGTTCAGGTCGATGTGATCAACGGCGACTGGAACGGAGACGGGACGGTCGACAGCGCGCTGTCATGGGGTGAGCCCACCGGAGGCGGAGCCGATTGGTACGTGCGCATGCAGATCAGCGGTGGCACGAACTCGGTGGTCGCGCTGGGCGACCTCGGTGCCGGATTCGCGGCCGCACTCGGCAAGGTCGACGTGGACTTCGCACTCGGCGCCGAGCCAGGTGTCAACCATGACGAGATGGTGGCCATCGTCGGCAGCAACGCCGCGGGCTACAACCTCGGTGTGTTCGGTACGAATGCCGTGGGGTGTGCCTTCCAGTTCGACAACGGAGCTGGGATGCCGTACGAGATCCCGGTGCATGCCGCCGCGGCCACGATGTCGGGGATGATGTGTGACGGTGGGATGGGCTCGCGATTCGTGGTGCGGCTCGAAGCTGAGGCGGCGGCTGGCACTGACTGGAACGTTCACTACATCCAGGTCAAGCGCATCGGCGAGCACTCGTTGTCCGACTGGACCGTGGTGGACGACGCGATGAGCGGTGCGTCTGCCGTGGCGTCGTTCGGGCGGGCAGAGTGCGACGGCGTCGTGTTCATCGGCCCCGGTGGCGACTACTGACCGCCAGCCACGCGAAGCGGTTCCTGGGAACCGCCCCAGCTGGCGTTCTGGGCGGCTTCGTTCCCGGAAGCCGGGACGAATCCCGCCCAGGAGCTGACTCGGGACGATTCCTGCCCAGAAGCCGACACGAGCCGAGTGCCCGTTATGGGCGCTGGTCGTCAAGGGCCTGGCTGACGTAGAAGTGGGTTGTGCGCTGGCCCGAGGGGGAGGGAAGATCAGCCGAAGCGGGCGGCGATCTGACCGAGGAGTGATTCCTCGTTCGGATCGATGTCGTGATCGGCGCCGGCGACGTCGCGGGCCGCGCTGAACAGCTCCGCCCGAAGAATGGAGTTGTTGACTCGCTGATCGATGTCGTCGAGCAGGCGCTCGAGGCCGTCGGTGTTCATCGCCTCGCGCACCTTGGCCATCGCCTGGCCCAGATACTGATCAAACGAGAACGTGGCACTTTCCCAACCGGAATCGTCGCTGATCTGGCGAATCTCATCGAGCTCCGGCTCGCTGAAGTGATGGTCGACCAGCATCATCAGGAGCAGCAACTCGATCGCGGCCTCGTGCTCGCGATCGGCAGTGGCGTGGACTGAGACATGCCCGTACAGGTCTTTGAGTCGCTGGTTCATATGCGGCCAATCTAGTTCGCTGCGGGAACGCCCAGAGACCGGCGGAGGAACTCGAGCTGGTGCAGTAACAGGTGCTCGGCCACGACCTCCTGTGGGGTCATGTGGGTGACGCCGACGAGCGGGAGCACCTCGTGTGGCTTGCCGGCCGCGAGCAACGCGTTGGAGAGCTGCAGCGTGTGCGCGGCGACCACGTTGTCGTCGGCCAGACCGTGCACGAGCAGCAGCGGACGGGTGAGTTCGTCGGCGATCGGTAGTAGGGAACTCGCGGCGTACGGCAGGGCATCGACCGTCGGATCGCCGAGGTATCGCTCGGTGTAGTGCGTGTCGTAGAGCCGCCATTCGGTGACCGGTGCGCCAGCCACCGCGGCGTGGAACACATCGGGTCGGCGCAGCACGGCAAGCGCGGCGAGATACCCACCGAAGCTCCAGCCGCGGATGCCGACTCGGGTGAGGTCGAGCGGATACTCCTGGGCGGCTGCGTGCAGCGCGTCGACGAGGTCGTCGAGTGGGGCCGTCGCCACGTCGTGCAGCACAGCCCGTTCCCATTCGCTGCCGCGGCCCGGGGTGCCGCGCCCGTCGGTGACCAACACCGCGAACCCCTGGTCGGCGAACCACTGCGATGTGCAGTGAGCGTTGTGTGCGGCCACGGCGCGCAGCGCGTGCGGGCCGCCGTACGGGTCGAGCAACACCGGGAGCGCCGGGCCGCCGTCGTTGGCGGAACGTCCGGTGGGCAACAGCACGGCCGTGGCCAGACGGCGTTCGCCGAAGTGGTGCAGGCGTACGTTCGGCGTGACGAGCGGTCGTTGGGCGAACGACTCGATCGTGGGGCCGTCGAGCACGCGGGTGAAGGACCCCGGCTCGGACAGCACCGCAGTACGCAGCACGATCACGGGGGCATCGTCAGGCCCACCGACGACCGCATTGTGTACGCCTGGTTCGTCGGTGAGTGCTGAGGAGGTGCCGTCGGCGCACCAGCGCCATACGTGCTGCACGGTGGCGTCGTCGATCGGGTTGGCGGTGAAGTACACGGTGTCGCTGCGCGTGCCGATCACGGCCCGCACTTGCAGGTCGACCGGTGTGACGGGGTTGCCGTCGACGAGCAGCCGTCGCGCCCCGTCGCGGTCAGCGGCCGTGATCAGCTGCCCGTCGGCGAGGACAGCAGGTGTGCCCGGCACGAGTTCCACCCAGGCCACGTCGCCGTCGGCAGCGACCGGGCTGGTGTCGCCGAGGCGCGGGTCGGCTTCCAGCACCATCAGCGAGCGCTGGTCTCGCGACTGCACAGTGAGCAGTAGCCGCTCGGCGCCGTCCCAGCGCACATCGGCGAGGTACGGGTAGGTGTCGCGGTCCCAGGTCACCTCGGTGCTGCCACCGTTCAACGCCCGCACGTGCAGCGTGACGTGGGCGTTGTTCGTGCCGGCGGCCGGGTAGCGGATCTCGTTGGCCGGTCGATCCGGGTTGGCAGGGTCGGCGATGTACCAACGGGTGACGGGGGAGTTGTCGACGCGACACGCGGCGATCGCGGTGCCGTCGGGGCTCCACCAGTACCCACGGAAGCGGTGCATTTCCTCGGCGGCGATGAACTCGGCACTGCCCCACATCACCTCCGACTCGGAGGCGTCGTCACGTGCCGGGCCGGCCAGTTCCCAACTGGTCCCGTCGAGTTCGGCGATGCGCAACGATCGGCCACTCACGTAGGCGACGCGTGTGGCCACCGGGTCGGGTCGGGCGTCGAACACCGGACCCTCGACGGCCAGTTCGCGGGCCTTGCCGCTGACCAGGCCGGCCACGAACAGTCGGCCGGCGAGCGTGAATGCGGTGACCGTGCCAGCGTGGTCGGTGGTGTAGGTGGTGATGCCGGAGGCGGCTTCGCGGGTTCGTTCACGGCGGGCGCGTTCTGCCGCTGGCAGGTTCTCGTCGTCGAGCGCTCCAAGGAGTTCCAGCGGGTCGGCGACGAGGCGTTCGCTGTCCTGAGCGACATCGAGCACCCACAGGCAGTTCACCGGGTCGTCACCGGCCCGGCTGCGCAGGAACGCGACGCGCAGACCGTCGCGAGACACCGAGATGTCGCGCGGGTCGCCGAGGGTGAGTCGCTGTGTGCGGGCGTACTGGCGGGGGAACGTGTCGGTGTCCATGGTGCTCCTGCTCAGTGCGAGAAGTGGGCGATGGCGTCGACGATGACCTGCCATCCGGCGTCGGCATCGATACCGGTGAGCACATCGCAGTTTGCGTCGGGAACTTCCTTGAGGTCGCGCTGGTCGATCACGGTCATGCCCGCGGTGCGCGTGCCGTGTGTCTCGATCTCCACATGGGCGAACTCGCGGGTGAACAGGTGCGGGTGGGTGAGCGCCATCACCGCACACGGATCGTGCACTGCAGCGCCGTCGATGTGGCGATGGCGAGCGCGGTATGTGCCGCTGAAGAAGTCGAACAGGTCGGCGAGCACCACGGCGAGATGCCCGGGGAGCGACCGCACCTGCTCGATGCGGTGCGGCAATGCCTGGAACTGGTGGGTGACATCAAGGCCGGCCATGATCAGCGGCCCGCCGTAGGAGAACACGATGTCGGCGGCCTCGGGGTCGCACCAGATGTTGAACTCGGCCGCTGCCGTGCGGTTGCCGAACGTGCCGCCGCCCATCAGCGAGATACCGGCGATGCG
>CAIXHI010000511.1 GCA_903919215.1 uncultured Acidimicrobiaceae bacterium | reverse complement strand
GCGTTGTACCGACTCGTTCGTCAGCGACCAGCAGCCCTCGAGTACCCGCATGAGTCGCGGGCACCGTTGGGCTGGGACCGTCGCCGCTTCCTCATCGCCGGCGGCGCGACTGCAGTCGGCGCACTCACTGCCGGCAGCATCGGCCAGGTGGTCGAACGCCGTCGGGTCAGCGCCATCCGCAACGACGCGGCCAAGCCGTTGCCCGAGTTGGGAACCGACCCCGGCATCGACGTGCACGGCGCAGAGCTGTTCGACGCCACGCCATACATCACCCCCAACGGCGACTTCTATCGCATCGACACTGCGCTCTCGTTCCCCCGCATCGACGTGGACAAGTGGAAGCTGACGATCACCGGGATGGTCGACAACGAACTGTCGTTCAGCTACGCCGAGTTGTTGGCGCTGCCACAGGTCGAGCGGATTGTCACGCTGTGCTGCGTCAGCAACGGGGTCGGCGGCGAATACATCGGCAATGCCCTGTGGCGCGGCGTGCTGTTGACCGACCTGCTGCAGCAGGCGGGTGTGCACGCCGAGGCGCAGCAGGTGTACAGCACCAGCCTCGACGGGTGGACCTGCGGGTTTCCGGTGAAGGTCGCGTTCGACGGGCGCGATGCGATGATCGCGCTGGGCATGAACGGCACGACGTTGCCGCTCGAGCACGGCTACCCGGCGCGTCTCGTCGTGCCTGGGTTGTACGGCTACGTCAGCGCGACGAAGTGGTTGTCGAACATCGAACTCACCACATGGGAACCGCAGGGCTACTGGGTGCCGCGTGGGTGGGCGAAGGAAGCGCCAGTGAAGACCGAGTCGCGCATCGATGTGCCGCGCGTCGGGAACGATCTGACTGCCGTTCGTCAGCCGATCGCCGGCGTTGCCTGGGCCCAACATCGAGGGATCAACAAGGTCGAGGTGCGCGTCGACGACGGCGAGTGGCGAGTTGCCGAACTCGGCACCGACGTCACCGACGACTCATGGCGTCAGTGGATGATCGAGTGGGATGCAACACCGGGAGACCACGAGATCATGGTGCGGGCGACCGACAAGACCGGCGTCACCCAGACTGCAGCGCGTGCCGACCCGGCACCTGATGGGGCGACCGGTTACCACACCATTCGCGTCACGGTACGGTGACGACGATCTTGCCCGCGTTGGCGTTGCTCTCCATGACGCGATGGGCCTCGCCGATCTGATCAAGCGGGAAACGTCGGTCGATCACCGGGCGCAGGGCCCCGCTGTCGAACAGGGGCAGCATCTCGGCAGCGAATCGGCGAGTGACTGCCACCTTCTCCTCGATCGGACGCGTGCGCAGGGTGGTGCCCACCCAACGGACGCGCTTGGCCAGCAGCAACCCGACATTGACGGGTGTGCGACCACCACCCATCAAGCCGACCTGGACGATGGTGCCCTTCAACGCGACTGCCTGCAGGTTGCGGTCGACCTCCTCGCCGCCGATCACATCGAGCACCACGTCGAACCCAGCCGGCACAGCGGCAGTGGCGTCGGCCAACCAGGTGTGCGGCGACCGTTGTAGTACGAGGTCGGCACCCAGTTCATGACACAGCGTCGCCTTGCCCGCCGACACCGTCACCGCGACCCGCGCTCCGATGGCTTTCGCGATCTGGATGGCAGCCGTGCCGACGCCACTGGCGCCGGCATGAACGAGCGCCCAACGACCACTCGTGAGGCCCCCCTGGAGCACCAGTGCATCCCACGCAGTGAGGAACACTTCCGGAATGGCGGCGGCATCGATGAGGTCGATGCCCGCCGGTACCGCCAGCAGCTGCCGTTCGTGGGTGGCAATGCGCTGGGCGTACCCGCCCCCCGCCTCGATCCCCATCACCCGGTCGCCGACCTTCCACATCCGCGCCCGTTGACCCACCGACTCCACCGTGCCAGCAAACTCGAGACCGGGGATCTCCGGCGACAGGCCGCGAGGGTCGGGATACGCGCCCATTCGCTGCAACAGGTCGGCGCGATTCAGGGCAGTCGCAGCGATGCGCACCACCACTTCATCAGGACCGGCAATCGGGTCGGCGACATCCTCGATCGTGAGGACCTCGGGACCACCATGGGAGTGCAGGACGACAGCGCGCATGCGCTCAGTCTTGCCCGCCGCGGGGCCATGCGTCGCGCAACTTGGCCGCGGAGTACGACAACGGCTCCGGCAGTGTGCGCGCTTCGGCGATCGCCGTCATGAAGTTGCCATCACCCTGCCAGCGGGGAACGACATGCACGTGCAGATGCTCGCTGATACTGCCCCCGGCCGCCTTGCCGAGGTTGATACCCACGTTCACACCACCGGGTGCATAGGCGGCTTTCACGGCACGAACAGCATCCGTGACCATCGGCCACAGCTCTGCGATCTCATCATCGGTCAGCTCTTCCAACGAGCCGACCTCACGGTACGGCAGCACCATCAGATGTCCCGATGTGTACGGGAAGGCGTTCAGTATCGCGAATGTCGACACACCGCGATACAGGATGTTTGCCTCCGTATCGGGCACTCCCGAGGCGAGGATGCGAGTGAACACGCTGCCGGCCTCGTGAGGCATCCGCATTCCCGATTCATTCACGTACTGCGAACGCCAGCCGTTCCAGATGCGGTCCAGTTCTGTCACGCTGCCGAACTTAGCCCCGGTGCCTGCACAGATCAGGTGACGGGGTTGAGCATCATCACCAGCGACAGACGATCAGCAACGCCCAGGGACCGTCGCACCTCGACGGTGACGCCGAGCGCGTTTGCCAGGCCACGCGCCACGGCGAGACCCATCCCCACCCCGGGGATGGTGTGGCTACCGACGAACGGGTACCAGACCTCATCAATCATCGCGGCACCAGGTGCGGCCGCCAGTTGCAAGCCGGCGCGAGTGCCACGCACGAATGGCCCGATCTCGAGCTGTGCAACGCCGTCGGCCTGGATCGACGCCTCGGCCAAGAGGAGGGCGATCGCTGCCAGACGAGCACGGTCGGTGCGCACCGTTGCGTTCGGCGGCGACGACAGCGGAACGAGACGGCCGGGCACGAACCACGGCTGTTCGGAGGCCGTCATCAGAATCTCAGCGCTGATGTCCTTCAGGTCGACCGTCTGATCCTCGAGGCGCAGGAGGCCTTGGTCGAGCTGTCCCAGCAGCAGCAGGTCGTCGACGATCTGCACCATTCGTTGCACGCCGCGCTCGATGTGCGCAACGTGATCGTCGGCGGCGCCGGGCAGACGCGATCGCCCGAGAAGCTGGCTGTAGCCATGAATCACGTTCAACGGCGAACGCAGTTCGTGACTGACGCGCGACAGGAACGAACGGTGAGCCTCGGCGGTCGCCGTGATCATGGTGAGCGCGGTGCGCACTGCCAGCTCCTCCGTGCGCTCGAGGAACTCGAGCACGAAACGGTCGCCAGCAACCACCAACGCGAACTCCACGCTGCGCTCCTCACCACTCCCCGCGGTGACCGGAACCCAACCTGTTCGCTTCTTCTCTCCAGCGGCCAGCATTCCGCGCGCCAGCTGCAGCAGATCCGCGTGTGCCAACACCACGTCCATGTCGAGTGGACCGCCGGTCAGGTGCCGCCCATTCCCAGCGGTGACCCACAGCAGCTGCAGGTCGAGCAGCTCGTCACCGTCGAAAACGGGCTCGAACACTGCGATCGTGCCGAACGAACCATTCCCGATCGCCTCCAGCACACGGTCGCTGCGCTCGAGTTCAGTGCGGGCGAGCTCCTCCGAAGTGAGTTCACGCCCGGACAGCATCACTTGGCCGACGTCGACCAGCGTGAACGTGACCTCCACCGAGATCTTTCGAGCGAGAACATCGCGGCGCACGATGCACCGCACGGGAACACCGGATACCAACTGAGCAAGCGCCGGACGGATGAAATCCTCCAGCGGCGCAGGAACCGCAGCACCGACCTGCAGCAACGGATTGAAGCTCAGCGCGGTCGGGTTCGCGTAGGACACGAGGATCTCGTCGGTCAGCGGATCGATGGTCAGCAACACCAGACCGTCCGAACTGGCCTCAGCCATCAGCCGAAACCGCGTATCGGCGGTCACGAGTTGCGATGACGAGGTGTGATCGACCGAGACCTGCCCGATGAACTCACCGACGCGGAACGTGGAGACCTCGTAGCGCACCACCACGTGGCGACCGTCGTGCGTCCCGCGCCGTTCGATCTGATAGGTCGCCGGGTGCTCACCGTGCCACACGAGGTTGGCTGCATCGACAGAAAGTTCGTAATCGATGAAGACCGCTGAAGCCAACGTCCCTTCGACGATGTGATCCGCCAAGGGCAACTGACGCCCAGCAGCGTTCACCAGAACGATCTCAAGGTCGAAAATCCGATCGCCGGTCTCTTCGAACAGCGGTCGGTAGAGGTACACGGCCTGCGCCATCGACTCGCTGTCGATCAACAGATGCAGACCCGATGTGGTGAGCAGCGCCATCGCCTGATCGGCCCCTGCTGGCGCCGCCGGGCTGGGCGGCACGTCTGGCGTGAGGCTGCTCATCCCCGCAGGATATGCCTCAACTCATGGCCACCGATGCCGGGGGACCCCAGGACGGCTAGCCTGAACGTAGTGACAGACCACGGCGACCGACGCGGCACCACAGCACGTCCGGCAGATATCGATTTTGCCGACCTCGTTCGCGTGCTCCATGAGGGTGTGTGGGTGATCGACCTCGATGGCATCACGCTGTATGCCAACCAACGGATGGCCGATCTGCTGTGCACCACGTCCGAGGCGATGGTCGACCGCTCGGTGCTGGAGTTCTTCTTCGAACCCGACCACACCTTGCTCATGGAGCAGATGGCAACCCGACTCCACGGCGCCAGCAACGACTACGTCGCCCGTCTGCGACGAACGGACGGCGAACTCGTGCAAGTTCGCGTCCACGCCAGCCCGCTACGACGTGACGGGGTCGTGTTCGCATCCGTCGCTGCCATGTCCGACATCACCGAGCTCACGTTGGCGGCGGCCGACGGCGAAGTTGCCTTGCACGAGGCCGAGGAGTCGCGCCGACTCCGCACACGCCTGATGTCCTGGGTCGCGCACGAGTTACGCACACCGCTGAACACGATCTCCGGGTTCGCGCAGTTGCTACGAACCAGTTCTCTGCCGCCTCGCGACCTCGACCGGGTGAACAACATCCTCGCCGCCAGCGCCCATGTGAACGGCCTCATCGAGGACTTGCTCGACTACACGCGTGCCGACTCGGCGACGATCGAGGCCCACATCGAACCGGTGGCGGTGGCCGACGCCTTCGCCGAAGCCGTGTCATTGGTTGCCGGCGTCGCCCAGCAGCAGCAGGTGCACATCGACCGCAAAGTGCCCGACCTGTGGGTCATGGCCGACCACCGCAAGCTCGTCGGCGTGCTGGTGAACCTGCTCTCCAACGCGGTCAAATATGGCGGTGCCGGCAACGTCGTCACCGTGTATGCATCGACCGTGGGTGACCGGGTGGAGTGCTCTGTCACCGATCAGGGGCCTGGCATCACCCTGCGCCACCAGCGCACGATCTTCCAACCATTCGAACGCCTCGACCATGCCGAAGGGATCCATGGCACTGGCCTCGGCCTTGCGATCGCCGATGCGTACGCGCGAGCGATGCACGGAACGCTCTCGTTGGAGAGTGCGCCGGGGCAAGGAACCACCTTCACCATCGACCTACCACCGGCACATCGGCCCGCCGCCGCACCGGCGCCGACCGACGCGCCCGCCATACATGAAGAGGCCAGCGAGAGCGTCCGCACAGTGTTGTATGTCGAGGACGAACCGCTGAACGCCTCACTCCTCGAGAGCATCGTGTCGTTGTTGCCCGGACGAAGGTTGCATGTCGAACCCACCGTCGCCGGCGGCATCGCCGCCGCGCCCGTGATCCGACCCGCTCTGGTCCTGCTCGACCTGAACCTTCCCGATGGCTCGGGGTTCGATGTGCTGCGATCGATCCGCAACAACCCCGATCTCGCGGCCACCCCTGTGTTCATTCTCAGCGCTGACGCCACCGAGCAAGCCACACAGCGTGCTCAGGAGCTGGGTGCCGACCGGTTCATCACCAAGCCGTTCGATCTCGAACAGTTCCTGTCCCTGCTCGACCACCACACACAGTGACTGTCACGCCACTTCTGTCAAGAGTTTGACAATCCGTGACGGAATCAACACAGTGAGACGTGGTTGGTCTATTGTGTGCTGGTAATGAGCCTGATCCGGAAGTCTCTCGTCGCCGCCACCTTGTTGGTCAGTGCCGCGCCGAGCGTCGTCCATGCCGCCCAGGCAGTCACTGTCGGCACGAACAAGTGCACGATCACGGCCATCGCTCCCACACTCAAAGGAACCACGCTCACTGCGACGTCTTCGGTGGTGTGCACCAAAGCTGGTTCTATCTCGGTTGAAACCGGCGTCGTCGAACTCGACGGCACGGTGGAAGACATCAAGGTCCAGATCAAGATGACGCCAAAAGCCGTGACCGTGGCAGCCAACAAGGCCGTCACCGTCACCACCGCCTCGGTGGTATGCGCCAGCACTGAGACCGGCAACGAAGAGTTCGCCACCAAGGCACGGGTCAACATCGCCGGTGCTGTGTCGGCCTACGACCGCACCGTGCCAAAGGCCGACTCGTTCGCTTGCTGACGAGCAACTAACCATGACCAGCGTCACCACAATGGGTTGCGGCTCAACCCTGTTGCGTGACATACTTATCTGTGATTGTGCTGTGTAGTTCTGTGTGAAGGAGACGAGATGACCCACCGAATTCAACGATGCGCCGCCACGATCGGCCTCCTCGCAGTCAGCTTTTGCGTCGCCACCGAGGCCGACGCCGCGCAGAGCGTTACCGCCGGCAAGACCAAGTGCACGATCACGGCCATCGCCCCGATATTGAAGGGCACCATCCTGACGGGCTCCGCAACCGTGCTGTGCACGCTCGCCAGCTCAGTAGCCGTACTAGTCAGCGTGGTGGAGCTCGACGGCACCTTGGAAGACCTCAAGGTCGAGATCCCGGTCAAGTCGATCGCAGTCGCCGTGCTCGCCAACAAGGCGGTCACCGTCACCACCGCATCGGTCACGTGCACCAGTACCGAGACCGGCAACGAAGAGTTCGCCACCAAGGCCGCCGTCAACATCGCTGGCACGGTGTCGGCGTACGACCGCACCGTGCCGAAACTCGACTCGTTCGTCTGCTAACTCGACCATGACACGAGCATTCCTCACCACTCTCGTTCGTGCCACTGCGGTGGCGTCCATCGGACTCGTCGCGCTGGCATGGCCGACCGCCCACGCT
>CAIXHI010000510.1 GCA_903919215.1 uncultured Acidimicrobiaceae bacterium | reverse complement strand
TGTTCAACGTGTCCTGAAGGTCGCGGTGCGGGCACTGCTGCACCCCGGTCGGTACCTGAGCGAGTTGAAGCGCCGCGTCAAGGGGCGCATCGAGGCCCGCCGTTTTGCTCGCCGTTCGCGGCCCACTCTCGTCGCTCGGCTCGTGTGGTTCGCGCAGCGCCGCCGCGTGTGCCGCGGCCTCGTCGCGTTGCTCGACCGTATTGCTCCGTCGATCGCCGACCGGGTACACCGGTTTGCCGCCCGACAAGAGTCGGCGACGTTGCCAGAGTCCGCACGCGGGTACCTGCGCCTGTTCGACGAAACGAAATGACGTGACGTTCGACAGAGGAGCGGAGCGGTGAAGGTCCTCATCGACGTGCAAGGTGTGCAGTCGATCAGCGCGCTACGCGGGATTGGCCGTTACGCGTCTGCGCTCACGGAAGGCATTATTCGTCGGAGTGCGGGCGACGACATCCACGTGTTGCTCAACGAGGCCTTCCCCGAGACGGCGATCGCGCTGCGTAGCCGATTCGGCGAGTTGCTGGGGCCCGACCACGTGCATTCGTTCAGCCCAGTCCTCGGGAATGCTGTTCCGTATGGGCACGACTCGCGGGCGTGGCGAGCAACTGCCAATGAAGCCCTGCGCGATGCGGTCATTTCGCGCATCGCTCCGGATGTGGTGCTGGTGACCAGCCTGTTCGAGGGCCGCACGGACGATGCAGTGGTCTCCGCGGCTGGGCACGGTCGGTGGGCCACTGCGGTGGTGCTCTACGACCTCATCCCTTACATCTTTCCAGAGACGTATCTCGTCGACCCCGGGCTCACTACGTGGTACCTCCGTCGTGTCGAGCAGGCGCGCGGAGCCGACCTGTTGCTCGCCATCTCCGATCACTCCCGCGCTGACTCCATCGAACACCTCGGCTCGGCATCAGCTCAGGTGGTGAACATCTCCGGTGCAGTCGACCCGGCCCTGTTCGGCGCGAACGACGAACCGGGCCAGGTGGACGATGTGCGTCGCCGCTTCCAGTTGGACAAGCCGTACCTCATGTACACGGGCGGCTCAGACCACCGCAAGAACCTGGACCGCCTGATCAAGTCGTACGCGCACCTGCCGTCCGAGGTGCGTGCCGACCATCAACTGGTGATCGTGTGCGCAATGACGGACGAGGTTCGTGAGATCTTCGTCAAACTGGTGCAGTCGTGCGGACTTGGTGGTTCTGAGGTCGTGCTCACGGGGTTCGTCAACGAGCAGGATCTGGTCACGCTGTACCGCGAGTGCAAGGCCTTCGTGTTCCCGTCGTGGTACGAAGGTTTCGGCCTGCCCGTGTTGGAGGCGATGGTCGCCGGACGAGCGGTGATCGGTTCCGCCACCTCCAGCATCCCCGAGGTCATCGGTCGCGACGATGCGCTCTTCGACCCGAACGATGTGGCCTCGATTTCAGCGGCGATCCACCGAGTGCTCACCGACGACGAGTTCCGAACAGACCTCGAACAGTGGGCCGCGTTACGTGCCCCCGAGTTCTCGTGGGACAACACGGCCGATGTAGCGCTCGCCGCAATGCGGGCCCTCCCGCCCCGCCCGCAGGCCCGTACGCAGTCATCATCACAGCATGACGCGCTGCCCCCCTTGGCGTACCTGTCGCCGTTGCCGCCGAGTGCCAGCGGTATCGCCGACTACAGCGCCGAACTGCTGCCCGAGTTGGCGAAGTTCTACGACATCACGCTGGTGCTGGCCGATGCGCATCCGCCGGTGGTCGACCTCGGGTTCAGATCGG
>CAIXHI010000509.1 GCA_903919215.1 uncultured Acidimicrobiaceae bacterium | reverse complement strand
AGTTGATGCCCGGTCTGTGGGCGTACCTCCCCACCGTCGAGGACATCCCGAACGGCATCACCTGGGTGCTCAACAAAGACGACCTCCCCGTCATCGAGGCCTACCTGATGGCCCGGCTCGTCTTCTTTCGAGCCACTTCACAACGCCCCATCGACCTCGCCGATCCAGGCTGGGCGCAGTGGTACGCCGATGGCGGAGCGGCCTACGCCCAAGTCTTCAAGAGCCGCATTTCCGAGCAGGAGATCTTCGATCGCGGAAGCGGCGTTGTTCTTCAACCGATGGTGTTGGGCGAGGACCGCACCGACCAAACAGCGATCGTCTTCGATTGCATGCTTGACGGCGGCGTTTGGCGCAAGCCCGACGGCTCGCTGGGCGAGGGATCAACCCCTGGAGTGATTCCGAACGGACTCGGGGCACAGTTCACTCTGGTTTCTGGGCATTGGTTAGCGACCAAGGTGGCGAACCAACCGGACGCGTGCCTGTGAAGTCCTCAATCGGTCTTGGGTTCGCAGCGTTGCTCTGGCTCGTCCCTTCAACGGCTTACAGCGGCGGCAACCAAGGTTCGACCTCAACGCCGATCTACATACCGGGGGCGCGGGCGGTGGACTTGCGGAGCACTTCGGGGTACCTCAGTCGGTACACCACGATTCCGTCATCGTCGTTGTTCGCCACCACCGGGGGCCGGGGGCAGGTCTGTTCGTTCGTCGCGGTGACGGCGGGGGTGGCGTCGGATGGGCAGCGCTACTCGGCGGGGCAGACCGTGTACAGCAACCGCTGGCTGTTCGAGGAGACCACGATCGTCACGGGGGGCGAGACAACGCCGGTGAATCCGAACGTCAGCAAGGGGGCGCTGCGCGATGCGGTGCGCAGCTTCTTGGTGTTCTGCGACAGCCGCGACCATCTGCTGCGTTACCTGCTGGTCTCCCCAGCGGACTCGATGCTGAATCCGCACTTTCGCTTGACTGCGTTGTACAACGGGTTGCAGCTCACGCAGCCGACGGTGTTCCGCAATCCGGTGGTGGATCGCTGGGGCGGGTTGATCACGCGCTATCCGGCGTGGTTGGCGATCGATCCGGGGGCGTGGCGGCCGCACCGATCGAACTCGGTGTCATGGCGAGGGTGGCTGATGTACCTCTACGTCACGCCGTTGGCACTCGACTTCCATGTGGTGTTCACACCGGAACCCACCGAGCCGTCGCCGGCATTCGACGGCATCGTTCCATGTGTCGCGAGAGGTGCCACACCCAGTGCCGACGCACACGCGTTGCCGGCGTTCCCGACGCTTCCTGACACCGCCGTACCGGGTGTGAACGGGCCGTGCACCTGGACGCCGCCCGGACCCGGCAGCGTGAGGATCGAGGCGCGCATCACGTACAGCGTCACCTTCTGGGCCAACGGGTACACCGAGCAGCAGCCCGACTACGTCTGGAGCAGCGCACCGGCGCTGTTTCCGACCGGCGAGCTGTCATCGGTGAACACGAACCGCTGACGGTTAGCATCGGCCGCATGGGCCTTCGCGACCTCGCCAAACGACTTTCCGTCTCCGTCGAGCAGATCGACGACGAACGCTTGCAAGACCGCTTCGCCGACCTCGATGTCACCAAGATCAGTGCCGTCACGCCGCGCACGCAATCCCGCATCGGCGGCGAAATCACCCGCACACGCATCACTCCGCGTTCAGGCGTGCCGTCGTTCGAGATCTCCATCTCCGACGGCACCGGCACGGCCGTCGCAGTGTTCACCGGCCGACGCCACGTTCCCGGCCTCGAGCATCACCGTGCCGTGGTGCTGGAAGGTGTGCCGCGGAGCGAGCGTGGCCGAATGGTCATGCTCAACCCCGCGTACACCTTGTTCCCACACTGACCAGCTGACCAGAATCAGCCGACCAGGATCAGCCGGGCTCCCTCTTCACTTTCGTCGGTGACGAGGACGAGCACTTCATCGCCCACGCGCAAGATGGTGTCGCCGCGAGGCATGATCACCTTGTCGTCGCGCAGCACGGCCACCACTGTGGTGTCTCGTGGGAACCCGAGGTCGACGATCTCCTTGTCGGCTGCGGGTGAACCTTCGGCGAGCGTCACTTCGGCCAGCTTGGCCTTGCCGCCGCCGAACGACAGCAGCCGCACGAACGACCCGACGCTGACGGCCTCCTGCACCAGACCGGTGATGAGGTGCGGGGTGCTCACGGAGACATCGACGCCCCACGTCTCGTTGAACATCCACTCGTTCTTCGGGTTGTTCACACGAGCCACCACGCGAGGCACGCCGAACTCCTGCTTGGCCAGCAGCGACACGACGAGGTTGTCCTCATCGTCACCGGTGACCGAGGCGACGACATCCGCATGTTCGAGACCGGCCGACTTCAGCATGCTGAAGTCGCACGCGTCGCCGCGCAGCCAGTTCACACCAGGGATGGTGCTGCCGTACTGCGAGAACACACGAACGTCGTTGTCGACGATCGTGACCTGATGGCCGGCGCCGACGAGCTGTTCGGCGATGAACCGACCGACACTTCCTCCACCTGCAATGACAACGATCATGATGCGCTCCTAGTGACCGCTGCCGGCGGGGGGATTGAGGGTGAGCTCGTCGAGATGCGAGATGGCTTCGGTCTCGACGATGAGATAGACGACATCGCCCTCCTGGACGACGAGGTCGGGCGTGGGCAGAATGGCCGAACCGAGACGGCTGATGGCCGCGATACGCACCCTGCTGCTCTCCACCTCGGACAGACGGTGGCCAGCCCACTTGGCGCTGAACGAGCGCTCGACAAGCGAAACCCGGGCGCTGGGGTCGACCCACTCGACTGCGGGGGCATCCGGTACGAGACGGCGCAGTACTCGCTCGGTGGTCCAGAGTGCCGGAGCGACCGTGGCGATGCCGAGGCGCTGGTATACGGCGGCGCGCTGCGGGTCGTAGATGCGGGCGACGACTCGGCTGATGCCGAACGTCTCGCGCGCGACACGGGCGACCAGGATGTTGGAGTTGTCACCGTTGGTGACGGCGGCAACGGCCTCTGCCCGCTCGATACCGGCCGCCACGAGCAGGTCGCGGTCGAAGCCGATTCCGGTGAGCATCTGCCCGCTGAAGTCGGCGCCGAGACGCTCGACCGCCGCCGGCTTACGGTCGATGATGGCAACGGTGTGCCCCTCACCCACCAGGTTGCGGGCCAGCGACGAGCCGACACGGCCGCACCCCACGATGACGACGTGCACGTTGAAATCCCTTCTGATCGACGCGCGATCTAGAAACATGCCCGCAACCCACGTTGCGATGCTGAACTGTATCCCGACATAGGCTCTCGCCACATATGTTCCAATCGCTCAAGCGCCTCGTCATCGGCCGCCCGATCGCGTCAGCCGATGAGGGTCACCAACGGCTCAGCAAGAAGGTCGCGCTGCCGGTTTTCGCCAGCGACGCCGTCTCGTCCACCGCCTACGCCACCGACGAAATCCTGCTCGTGCTCCTCGGCGCCAGCGCCGGCGCAGCCGCGTTCACCAAGCTGATCCCGATCGCGATCATCGTCGGCGTGCTCTTGATCATCGTGATCACGAGTTACCGGCAGACGATCTTCGCCTACCCCAGCGGCGGCGGCAGCTACATCGTCAGCAAGGAGAACCTGGGCGATGTGCCCGCGCTGATCGCCGGGTCGTCGCTCCTGGTGGACTACATCCTGACGGTGGCCGTGTCGGTGGCCGGCGGTGTGTTGGCGATCCGCTCAGCCTTCGGCTTCAGTCACTCCTGGACCGTGCCGATCTGTCTCCTTTGCATCCTGCTGATGACCCTCGCCAACCTGCGCGGCCTCAAGGAGTCGGGCTCCCTGTTCGCCCCGCCCACCTACATCTATGTGGTCTCGCTGGTCACGCTCATCACGGTCGGCCTCGCGCGTGTGTTCATCTTCAAGAACATCGACGCCATCGACCCGGCGAAGGTCAGCGAAGAAGCACGCCACCACGCCGAGGGCTTCGCCGGTATCGGCCTGATGGTGTTGCTGCGAGCGTTCTCGTCCGGTGCCGTGGCGCTCTCAGGAGTCGAAGCCGTCTCCAACGGCGTACCCGCGTTCAAGAAGCCGGAGAGTCACAACGCTGCCCACACGCTGATGTGGATGGGCGGCATCCTCGGCACGTGCTTCGTCGGCATCTCGGTGCTGGCGGCCCACCTCAAGCCGTATCGCGGTGAGAACGATCCCACTGGCATCGCGCTCATGGCCGAGCAGGTGTTCAATGGCCGAGGAATCCCGTTCTGGATCATGCAGATCAGCACGTTCGCGATCTTGATCCTCGCTGCCAACACCGCATACGCAGACTTCCCCCGCCTTTCCAGCATCATCGCCAAGGACGGCTTCTTGCCCCACCAGTTCGCCAACCGCGGCGACCGACTGGTGTTCTCCAACGGTGTGATCTTCCTCGCCGGCGTCGCCGCCGTCCTGATTTGGTTCTTCGACGGTGAAATCTCGCAACTGATTCCGCTGTACGCGTTCGGCGTGTTCACGGGATTCACGTTCAGCCAGACCGGCATGGTGGTGCACCACATCCGACTGAAAGAACCACGCTGGCGGTGGAGCCTTGCGATCAACGCCGTGGGCGCCGTCACCACCGGCATCATCGCGGTCATCGTGGTGGTCTCGAAGTTCACACAGGGCGCCTGGATTCCCGCCGTGCTGATCCCGTTCATGGTGCTGTTCTTCTTCACGATCGGGAAGCACTACAAGCGGGTCAAGGCTGCGCTCGTGGTACCCGTGGGCTACAAGGCCGTGCGCCACACTCACTACGTGGTCGTGCTCGTGGGCAAGGTGAACCGCGGTGTGATCGACGCCATCGCGTATGCCCGCAGCCTGTCGCCCGAGAAGATCATCGCCCTCTCCGTTGTACAAGACCCCGAGGAAGAGCGCGCCCTGCACCAGCAGTGGGACGACTACGACATCTCGATCGAGCTGCACACAGTGTCGTCGCAGTATCGCGAGCTCACCCGGCCGGTGATGGCCTTCCTCGACGAGATCGACGCGGAGAGCGGCGACGACATCATCACCGTTGTGATCCCCGAGTCGGTCACCAAGGTGTCGGCCCAGTGGCTGCACAACCAGTCGGCACTCGCGCTGAAGGCCCGCCTGCTCTACCGCCCCGACACGGTGGTCGTCAGCGTGCCCGTGCACATCGACTAGCAACGACCGGCACGGAATATCGCCGCAGCAGGCCCGGTTGGCTTGCACATGCGAGTCATCATCTCCGGGGCCTCAGGCCTCATCGGCACAGCACTCACCCAGTCGCTACGCGCCGACGGCCACGAGGCCATCGCCCTCGTTCGGCGACCTGCGCGAGACGGCGAGATCACGTGGGATCCGGCCAACGGTGTGCTCGCGGTCGACGCGCTCGACGGCGCCGACGCAGTGGTGCATCTCGCCGGCGCTGGCATCGGCGACCATCGCTGGACGGACGACTACCGACGCGAGTTACTCGACAGCCGAGTGAAGTCCACCACGCTGATCGCGAACACCATCGCCGCCTCGGCGAATCGCCCACCCGTGCTGCTGAGCGGTTCAGCGATCGGCTTCTACGGTGCCAGCGACGGAAGCGACCTCGACGAGACATCGCCAGCCGGTCCAGGCTTCCTCGCCGACCTGTGCGTGCAGTGGGAGGCCGCAACGGATGCTGCATCGGCCGTCGGGGTGCGGGTGGTCCACCTCCGCACGGGAATCGTGCTCACCGCCAAGGGTGGCGCACTCAAGAAGATGCTGCCGTTGTTCAAGTTGTTCGTCGGCGGCAAGTTCGGCAACGGCAAGCAATGGCAGAGCTGGATCTCGCTCCCTGACGAGGTTGCGGCGATCCGCCACCTCATCACGACGAACGTCAGCGGGGCGGTGAACCTCACGGCCCCCGCCCCGGTGACGAACGCCGAGTTCACCAAAGTGCTCGGCTCGGTACTGCACCGTCCGACGCTGCTGCCTGTTCCGCGTTTCGGACCGGCATTGCTGCTGGGCGGGGAACTCGCCGACGCACTGCTGTACACCGGGCAGAAGGTGCTGCCTCACGCACTGCAGGCGTCGGGCTTCGAGTTCCAGCACAGCACGCTCGACATCGCTCTGCGAGCTGTGCTGTAGCTCAGCGGATCAGCCCTTGAGTGCTTCGATGTCGAGCACGATGGAGATCTTGTCGCCAACCACGAAGCCACCGGCATCAAGCGCGACGTTCCACGCGAGGCCGAAGTCCTTGCGGCTGATCTCGGTCTCGGCACTGAGCCCGGCCTTGGTGTTGCCCCACGGGTCGGTGGCGACACCGTGGAACTCGAGGGCAAAGTCGACCGCCTTGGT
>CAIXHI010000508.1 GCA_903919215.1 uncultured Acidimicrobiaceae bacterium | reverse complement strand
TGTTCAAGACGTCGCCGGAAGTCGTCGCCGCTGAGAAGCAGGCTGCGCTGGCCAACGCCTGACGACCGTCCAAGTGAACGAGGCGTCGCACCCCCGGGTGCGACGCCTAGTTTCGCGTCTGCCGGACGTTGCCCTCGCCGCGTCCGGCAGGGGGAAGCATCATGAGTCAGCGTACGTACGTCGTCACCGGCAGTTCGTCCGGCATCGGCGCGGCCACGGCGGCGCTGCTCGCGGCGCAGGGCCACCGGGCGATCGGCGTCGATCTCCACGGCGCCGACGTCGACACTGACCTCGGCACGACGAGCGGGCGCTCGTCGATGGTCGAGCGTGTTCGCTCGCTCTCGGGTGGCGCGCTCGATGGCGTCATCGCCTGTGCGGGGGTCACCTCCGAGGCTGCGGTGGCGGTGAACTACTTCGGGATGGTGGCGACGCTGGAAGGCCTGCGCCCACTGCTGGCCGCCTCGACGGCGCCGCGAGCGGTCGCGGTCGCGTCGTTGGCCTCGCTGCTCGGCCCCGACGAGCAGACGGTCGAGGCCTGCCTCCGCGGCGACGAGGCCGGCGCGATCGCGCGCAGCCTCGAGGGCGAGGTTGGCTACATGTCGTCGAAGGCCGCGCTGTGCCGGTGGGTACGCCGCAACGCCGCGCTGCCCCAGTGGGCCGGTGCCGGTATCCCGCTCAACGCCATCGCCCCGGCACGGTCGTGACGGCGATGACCGCCCCGTTCCTCGCATCGGCCGAAGCCACCGCGCAGGTCGACGCGATGGTGCCGATGCCGCTGAACGGCCACGCCCAGGCCAGTGAAGTGGCCGAGTTGTTGGTGTGGCTGGCGAGTCCAGCGAACTCGCACGTCACCGGTCAGGTGGTGTTCATCGACGGCGGCGCCGATGCGTTGATCCGCGGCGACTCGACGTGGTGATGGCCGCTCGCTGAGTCGGCCGACGCACTCGTGCGGGCAGGTGTGACCGGCTCGGAACACCGTTCCGGTCGCGGAGGCGGGTCGTTGGGACTAAGGGCCCTAGGGCGCGGTATGGGTGTCCTGATTTGGTCGTACCACCACTTCATTCGTCCAGTCCAAGGAGCTCCCCAATGCGTCCGTTCGTTCTCAGCTGCGATGCCCACATCGCCGAACCCAACGATCTGTTCACCAACGCCATGACCGGCGACTTGGCGCAGTACGCCCCCAACAACATCATCGAGGGCAACACGCGAATCATTCGCCTCGGCGAGCGTGCAGTGCACAAGATCCAGGCCGACTTCTTCGACCACAAGGTGAAGTCCGATGATGATGTCGACAAGGGCCGTAAGGGCGCCCGCGACGTGATGATGCGTCTCAAGGACATGGAGCGCGACGGCATCGATGCCGAGGCGATCTTCCCCGGCCTTGGGCTGATGGTGTCGCGGATCGAGGATGCTGAGGCGTCGCGTGTCGCCTGTCAGACGTACAACGATTGGCTGTGGCAGCGCCTGGATGGTCTGCGCAACACGCTGATCCCGATCGCGTTGCTGCCGAATGTGAACATCCCCGACGCGGTCGCCGAGTTGAAGCGTGTGATCGACATCGGTTTCCACGCGGTGATGTTGCCGTGTGCGGTGCTCGATTCGTGCCCGCAGTACAACGATCCCGAGTGGGACACGTTGTTCTCCGTCGCCGAAGCGAACGAGATCGTGCTGATGTTCCACACCGCTGTCGGCAAGGTCAACATCCGCGCGATGCGTGGCCCCGGCGGTGCGGTGTTCAACTACGCCCGCCAGATGAGCGACGCGATCGAGGCCACATCGGCGCTGGTCGCCGGCGGCGTGCTCGACCGTCACCCCGGCGTGA
Organism: uncultured Acidimicrobiaceae bacterium; assembly: GCA_903919215.1. GTDB lineage: Bacteria > Actinomycetota > Acidimicrobiia > Acidimicrobiales > Ilumatobacteraceae > UBA668. The sequence goes on along the minus strand of CAIXHI010000508.1, from coordinate 3,423 downwards.
AGATCATGTTCCTGGAGTGCGGTGCCGGTTGGTTGCTGTCGCTCGCCGAGCGGCTCGACGAGTCGTACTTCAACCACGGCCCGTACGCGTTGCCCAAGCTGAGCCGTAAGCCCAGTGACATCGTTCGCGATCAGGTGATGTGCTCGTTCCAGAACGATCCCGGGTTCATCTACACGCTGAAGGACATGCCGGAGACCGCGTTCTGTTTCGCCTCGGACTATCCGCACAGTGAGGGCACGTTCCCGTTCTCGCGTGACATCGTTGATTCGTTCATGGCGATGCCCGATGCGACCGACGAGCAGAAGCGTTCGATCCTCGGTCTGAACGCGGCTCGCCTATTCAAGACGTCGCCGGAAGTCGTCGCCGCTGAGAAGCAGGCTGCGCTGGCCAACGCCTGACGCGATGTTCGTGTGCCGTGTCGTGGTCCTCTGCGGCACGGCACACGAACGCGTTCGGCGTGTGCCGCGAGCTAGCTGAGGCCGCCGATCGGCAGGGCCCGGATCTGTTCCGCGTCGTGGCCGAAGATCAGCCGGCACCCCTGCTGTTCGAGCGCCCGCAGATGGCGCATGGACGCCAGTTGCGCGGTCAGGTCGGCTCCAAAGGGCGGTACCCGCATCTGCTCGTACATGGTGGCGAAGTAGATGCAGTCCGAGGTCAGCACCACCGGCCCGGAGGCGAGGCGCACGAGGAGTGACTGATGGCCACGTGTGTGTCCCGGAGTGGGGATGCACACGATGGTGCCGTCGCCGAAGAGATCGTGCTCGCCATCGATCAGCAGTCGGTCGTGACCCAGGTCGAAATCCTCGGGCGTGTAGAGGCCGACCTCGACGAGTTTGGGGTTGTGACCTGCCTTCCACTCCGACTCCTGGACCACGATCTTCGCGTTCGGGATCTCCCAGGTGCCGCCACAGTGGTCGAAGTGCAGGTGGCTGAAGATCACGGTCTGGATGTCGGCCACCGAGTAGCCGGCCGCCGCGATGCGTGCGGTCAGTTCCTCGCCGACGGGGAAGTCGACGACCGTCGTTTCGAATGAGCCCTTCATCTGTCCCTCGGGTGTTCGCAACTTGGTGTGCAGACCCGTGTCGAACAGCACCAGTCCACGAGGGTGCTCGATCAGCCAGGCGGGCACCGGCAGCAGCGCTTGTCCGGGAATCCCGGCGAGTTGCATCAGGTCGGCCTCGAAGCGGCCGGTCTCGAGTGCGATCAGCTTCATCACACGAAGCCGACGACCGGGTGTGGCGTGTACGGCTCCTCGAGCCGTGCGATCTCCTCAGCGGAGAGCACGATCGTGGTGGCGGCGACAGCGTCGGCGATGTGCTGGGGCTTGGTCGCGCCGACAATCGGTGCGGTGATGAACGGCTTCGACAGCACCCAGGCGAGTGCCACCTGAGCGCGGGGTAGCCCGCGCTCACGCGCGACGTCGGCGACGCGGTCGACGATCACCCGGTCGCTCGCAGAGGTGTCGTACAGCATCTTGCCGAACTCGTCGGTCTCTGACCGTGCCGTCGTGTCGTCCCAGTCGCGGGTCAGTTTGCCGCGAGCGAGGGGACTCCACGGAATGATGCCGACCTGCTGATCGATGCACAGCGGGATCATCTCCCGCTCCTCCTCGCGGTTCAGCAGGTTGTAGTGGTTCTGCATGCTGACGAACTTGGTCCAGCCGTGCAGTTCGGCCGTGTACTGGGCCTTGCTGAACTGCCAGGCGAACATCGACGAAGCACCCAGGTAGCGCACCTTGCCCGCCTTCACCACGTCGTGCAGCGCCTCCATCGTTTCCTCGATGGGAGTGCGTCGATCGAAGCGGTGAATTTGATAGAGGTCGATGTAGTCGGTGCCGAGGCGCCGCAGGCTCGCATCGATCTCGGTCATGATCGCCTTGCGTGACAAACCGGCAGCGTTGGGGCCCTTGCGCATCGGGCCGTGCACCTTGGTGGCGATGACCACCTCGTCGCGCCGGGCGAAGTCGGCCAGCGCTCGGCCGACGATCTCCTCGCTGGTGCCCGCGGAGTAGACGTTGGCAGTGTCGAAGAAGTTGATGCCAGCGTCCAGCGCAGCGCTGATGAACGGCCGACTGGTCGCTTCGTCAAGTGTCCACTCGTGCGTGCCGGCACCGGCGACGCCGAAGCTCATACAACCCAAACAGACTCGCGAGACGTCGAGTCCTGTGTTCCCCAGTTTCACCTGTTTCATTGGTGCCCTCCGTTGTCGTTTGTCGCGTTGGTGCGGTCGCGCCAACTGCGGGTGGGATTCCAGCCGAAGAGTCGGCGGGCCTTGGCGATGCTGATGCCGCCGCAGTCCTCGCGCTCGAGGTCGCGCAGGGGAGGCGCGTCATCCCCGAGAGCATCGGCGACGAGTTGGCGGAACGAGGCACCCAGCAGGTTGTCAGGCTGTGCGGCGTAGACGACCTCGTGCCCGGGCGTCGGTGTAGTGGCCGCGAGCACGATGAGGTCGGCTAGGTCTTCGACGTCGACGTACGACCAGTGGTTGAAGCTGCGGCCAGTGGCGCGTTGGAGGCCACCGATCAAGGCGTAGTCGGCCGGGGCCAGCACCAGCGACGGACGGATGGAGACAGCCGTTGCGTCGCAGCGTCGCACGAGCGAGTCGCAGATGTCTTCGCCGAGCGATTTGGACAGTGCATACGCCTCCTGCGGTCGGCGCGCATGCTCCTCGTCGACCGGGAGATAGTCGGGCAGGAACGGACGCAGGGCGGTCACGAAACCGAGGGCGGTCTCGCTGGAGAGATAGACGAGGCGCCCGACGCCGGTCTGGGCGACGGCTTCAGCGACGTGGAAGTTGGCCAGCGAGTTGTTGGCGAAGATCGTCGGGCCCGGGTCGTGGGAGCTGTCGGGGATGCCGGCTGCGTGCACGATGACATCGGGCTTGGCTGCCATCACGACGCCGATGGTCTGCCCGTAGTCGGTGAGGTCCGCGCGCAGGTAGCGGAAGCGCTCGCCGGTGAGGCCGTAACGGGCAGGGGCGATGTCGCTGAGCACTACGCGGTGGCCGGCGGCGCGGAACGCCTCGGCGGCGAAGGATCCGACCTTGCCTCGAGCGCCCGTGATGAGTACGCGCATGTGGTGTCCCCTCGTGTCGCGGCCTGCTGGCCCTCGATGGTTCAATAGAGTATCCTTGTTTCATGTCATCTCGCCGCATCGCTGTTGCCACCTGATGGCCGTCATTCGGGCCTTCGCCGAACTGGATGCGGCACCGTGTACCGGTTGCAAACTGTGCGATCTCGTCTGCCCCAGCGGGGCGATCACGATGGTCGCGAAGAAGGCAGTGATCGACGATCCGTTGTGCATCGGGTGCGGCCGTTGTGTCGATCGCTGCCCCGAGGACATCATGTGGATGACCGAACGTGCCGAGCCGATCACGCGCACCGTGCGGCCCGATGAGGTCGATCAGGAGAAGGTGACGGCTCTG
>CAIXHI010000507.1 GCA_903919215.1 uncultured Acidimicrobiaceae bacterium | reverse complement strand
GCCGAAGTGACGAAGCGGATCTGGAGCGGCACGGTTACTTCGGAAGACTGGCCCAGAGGCCGGTGATGGCGACGACGAGGCCGTCGTGGCTGGGCGCAAGCGCATACATCAGGTAGCCGGCGTCGCCGGTGGTCTGAGCGCCGACGAAGGCAGCGACGCCGCCCTCGGTGGTCCAGCTGAGCCCGGGGAACCCGTTGACCGTGTCGTCGGTCACTGCGGTCTGTGTGAGGGTGTCGGCGAGCTCAAAGGTGCTGGTGGACTTCACCGTGTCCGTGGCCAGGAAGATGTAGACGTTGGCGATCAGCGTGCCGTTCTTGCTCACTTCGACGCCAGCTACCTGGCCGGGACTCGCCGCCGCGGTGGGCGAATCGTTCAGCACGCTGGTCCATGCGGTCAGCAGGTCGCTGGTGACGTCGGTGAAGGTGAGACCATCCACCGGCGTGAGTTCGCCGGCGATCCGCAGGGTGGTCTTGTTGCCGTCAGCGCCGACGGTGATCGGGGTGGTGGTGGCCGGCTCGGTGATCGGAGGGTCGGTGACCGGCGGGGCGAGTTCGTCGAAGAGCGGGTCGAGGTCGCAGTGCTTGGCGTCGAGGCTGTCGGCGAGGTCGGAGTCCTGAGAACGCACTGACTCGAACTCGGCGGTGCGTTCGTCGATCGTGGCCTGATCGGCGCTCTTGGCGGCAGCGCCGATGTCGTCGAGCACATCGACGAGGTGGTCGAAGTTACTGACGAGCGTCTTGGCGTCGGAGATGGCAGAGGACGATCCGCCGGGCACCTGCAGCTTCTTCATCGCCGTGACCGCGGATGCGAACAAATGGGAGGCATCGTCAGCGAAACTCGCCAGGTCGTCGATGGTGCCGGGCTTACTGAGGTCGTCGAGGCCGGTGCCGAGTGTGCGGCAGATACGGTCGACACTGTTGACGAACTGACTGCTGCTGGGCGCGCTGTCGCTGCAGGCAACCATTGTGGCCAACGCCACCGTCGTGACCGCCAGTGCCACTACTTTCCGTACCGCCATCATCCCGTTCCCTTTCGACGTCCCCCCACCGTATAGCGCTGTGATGGGGAACGAGGACAAGGGTCAGCGGGCGATGTACTGGTTGAACTCCTCGTTGCTGAACATCTGCAGGTCGTGAGTGATCACGCATCCGCTGTAGCCGGGGCGCTCGGCGAGCCATTGCAGGCCGTCGATGCCCATCACGTAGACGGTCGTGGCGAAGGCGTCTGCTTCGGCGATATCGGGTCCGATGACCGTCGCGCTGGCCAACTCGGTGGTGGAGCTGTTGCGGCGTGGGTCGAAGATGTGGGCGCCGCGCTCATAGCTGCCACTGGTGGCGATGCCCAGCGGCCCTTGCACCTCGAGCACCATGGCCAGACCCATCGGATCGACCGGGTGGCGAATGCCGACGCGCCACTTCAGACCGCCTTGGTCGAGGCCTTCCAACACGACATCCCCGCCGGCGTTGATCAGAAAGTCTCGTACGCCGTTGGCACGTAGGTAGCGGGCGGCGCGCTCGATCGACCAGCCCTTCACATATCCGCATGGGTCGAAGCGGCTGCCATTGGGCGACGGCAACGACCAGACGTCGAACACTCCGTCGCTCTCCTCGTTGAGTTCACCGCAGCGCTGCAGCACCTCGCGCACATCGTCGCTGACGTCGTCGTCGGTGGGGGCCAACTCGCCGCGACCGATGAGCGTGATCGTGCTGTCGTCCTTGTACGGGCTGAACTCTGCGTCAACATGGTGGAACCAGCGCACCAGTTCGTCGATCAACTCACGGTCGTGCGAATCGACCACATCGATACTGATCTGGGTGCCCATCACGGCTTCGACGTGGTGGAGGCTCATCTGCGCAGTATGGGTCAGGCGACGCCCGACGCAGCCTTCGCCGTATCGATCGCCGACTGCAACGTCTTCTTGTAGCTCTTCGAGGTGTACGTCGCGCCCGAGACCGTGCGGACGCTGGCGCTCTGGGCTGAGATGGTTTCGGAGATCAGTTGCGGCAGTGCGATCTGGCTGATGCGGTTGCTGCGACTGTCGCCGTTCGGGTACGACAGCATCTGCACGTCGACGATCTGGCCGCCCGAGTAGACGACCTGCACCTGGACGGTGCCCCAGCGGTTGGCGTTGCCGGCACCGGCGTAGGTGCCGTCCTTGACGCCGGGCGCAGTTGCGGGGGCTGCGGTGACCGGAGCGGCAGTTGCGGGGGCCGCGGTGACAGCGGTGTTGCTGGCGACTGCGGTGGTGGCCGTGGTGTCGGCGGTGGCAGCAGCCGTGGTCGGCGTGGTGGCAAGCGTTCCCTGCGTGAGCACGATTGCGTCGGTCTGCCCGTTCTGCTGAGCGAACATCCCGGCGAGACCGATGGTGGTGACTGCGCTGAGTGCCAGCGACGCCATCTTGGCGGCCTTGGCCGGCTTGGCGCGCTTCCCGGCCGGCTTGGTGCCGGGGCGAGCACCCGGGCCACCTTTGGCCGTGCTGTTCGCCGTGCCGCGTGCGGCGGCGAGTGCAGCGATGCGAGCGGCGGCCTGAGCCGACGGCTTCACACCGGGGCTGACGGTGCCCGTGGTCGGTGCCGTCGGGCGGGCGACGGGGCGGTTGGCCGAACCCGGCTTCGGGGGCGGCAACTGCTGAGAACGCTGCTGGGGCTGACCCTGTGCCGGACGTGGAGCAGCCTTCGCTGGGCGGCGGTCTTCAAGTTGCTGCAGACGCATCAGTGGATCGATGGGCACCTGCGGGCGGGGGTTGCGTTCGTTCATGTCGAGGAGTCCTTCGGTGGGGGAAACCGGTGAGGGTTCAGACCAGAGCCCGGCGTCGCTGGGCGATGCCGATCAGACGGATGGAGACGGGGTAGACGGCGATGCCCACGAGCAGGGCGAGGCCACGAGTGAAGTAGGTCTCGATCGAGTCGCTACCAGCCTGGTAGGCGTGGACGATCGTGAGCACGGTGGCGGGGATGGACAACAGGTGCACCATGTGCCAGGCCTTGCGGGGCAGTCGGCGGCGGATCTTGGCCATCGAGGGCAGCACCACCAGGGCGAACATCCAGAACGAGACAACGCCCCAACCGATGGCCCAGCCGACGGTGTTGCTGGGCACGAACAGGTCGACGAAGCCCAGACCGGTGTTGGTGTTGAGGAACGAGACGAGCATGTGGATGCCGATGAACACCAGGGTCAGGCCGCCGAGCCAGTTGTGCAGGGCGAGCCACCAGTTGGGCTTCATCCGCGTGCCGGTGTTGCGAGCGGAGAAGAACAGACCCCACACCAGTGCCGCCACTGCGAGCACGGCGGCGACGATGCCGGTGCTGCGGCTGAGGTACCAGAGCCAGTCGTTCATGGGCACCAGTGTGAGCTTCGTTCGTGAAACGGAGGTCGCGCGGAGGTGAGAGTTGCGTAAGAACCAGAGTTCCTGCTTCTTGGTCAGTCCTACCCCAGCAACGTGTCGACAGCAGCTTCGATCTCGGCTTCACTCAGCAACATCAGCTTGGCTGCGTCGCCGAGGGGGATGAAGCTGTCCTTGCTGGTCACGCGGGCCATCCGGCCGGTGAACCCAGCGTCGATGAGCGCGGCGAGGATCCCTTCAGACACGCCGCCGGAGCGTCGGGTCTCGTCCACCACCAGCACCGTGCTGGTGGCCAGCGCCTCGCGCACGAGGTCATCGACGGGCAAGGGGGAGATCCAGCGCAGGTCGACCACCCGTGCGTGAACACCCCTCGTGGCCAGACGGTGCTGCACTCGCAAGGACATGAACAGGCCGTTACCGAAGGTGACGAGGGTGAGGTCGTCGCCGTCGCCGTCGCCGTCGTGGTCGCCGTCTCGCGCCGAACGGTACGTGCGGGCGGTACCGATGGGCACATGCCTCGACGTGTCGGGGGTGCCCAGCCAGAGGCGGTCGCCGGGTTCCAGCAGATCGCTGGTGTGATAGCGGGCGATGGGTTCCACCAACACGCTCACCGTGCCGTCCACCTGGGCCGCCGCCACCATCGTGCGCAACATCGCCGCCGCATCCTCAGGGCGGGAGGGCACACCCACCACCACGCCGGGCAGGTCGCGCAGCACGGTCAGCGAATCGTCGTTGTGGAAGTGGCCGCCGAAACCTTCCTGGTAACCGAGTCCGGCGATGCGCACGACCATGCCGTTGCGGTACTGGCCGTTGGAGAAGAACTGCAGCGTGGCGGCCTCACCACGCAACTGATCCTCGGCGTTGTGCAGGTAGGCGAGGTACTCGATCTCGGCGATCGGTAGGAAGCCGCTGATCGCAGTGCCGTTGGCGAGCCCGAGGATGCTGGTCTCGTCGAGCAGTGTGTCGAACACTCGGGCGGCGCCGGCCTGGGCGAGGAGGCCCTTGGTGACGCCGTACACGCCACCCTTGGCGGCGACGTCCTCGCCGAACACGAGCAGGTTCGGGTGCTCGCTCAGCAGCGAGGCCAGGGTGGAGTTGAGCGCTTGCGCCACGGTGAGCGGAGTGTCGTCGGCCGGTGAGGTTGCGGAGCGCACCACCCCGGCGACGGCAGCGGGTGCCCGTGGCGCCAGTGGGGCGACCACGGCCGCGGCGGTGGAGAGTTGCGGCCACTCGGCGACGGTGGCGGCCACGTCGTACACGTGACTGCGCAGCGCGTCGTGCCGTTCGATGAGTGAGGCCGGTGTGCGCCCTGCGGCGACCAAGCGGCGGGCTGTCGCCACGATGGGGTCGCGCTCGAGGTCGGCACGCATTTCGGCCGGCGTGCGGTAGGAGCTCTCGACATCGGTACCCGCGTGGCCACCGAAGCGCACGGTGCGCACGTGCAGGAACGCCGGCCGACGCTGTGTGCGCACCCATTCGCCCAACTCGGCGGTGACTGCGAGCACGCCTTCAGGGTCGGTGCCGTCCACCTGCGCGTACCGCAGATGCGGGCGACTGCCGTACGCCGACTCGATCCAGCCGTCGGGTGTGCGCACGCTGATGCCCAGGCCGTTGTCCTCGCAGACGAACAGCAACGGCAGCGGGAGTCGTTGGTGCGCGCAGTGCAGTGCGGCGTTCACGGTGCCAGTGGTGACGTTGTGGTTGGCCGAGGCATCACCGAACGATGTGATCGCCAACGCGTCGACTGGCCACGGTGACTCGATACCCAGTCGGTCGGCGCGGCCAATGGCGAAGGCGACGCCGAGTGCACGCGGCAGATGTGAGGCGATGGTCGACGTCTGCGGGATGATCGCCAGGTCGTGGCGGCCGAACACCTTGTGGCGTCCGCCGGAGATGGGTTCTTCGGTGGAGGCGACGACACCGGCGAGGATGTCGCGCACACCCTCGAGCCCTGCACGGGCCAGATAGAAACCGCCGCTGCGATAGTGCAGCAGGGCAGGGTCGGTGGGGTGTAGCGCCATCGCCACGGCGGCGTTGCTCTCGTGGCCCGAGGAGCCGATGGTGTAGTAGCCCTTGCCCTGGCTGCGCAACCAGCGGGCGGCGAGGTCGCAGTGGCGGCTGGCCACCTGCACGTCGAACAGTTCCTGCAGCGTGGCCAGTGTGTCGGCGCCAGGTGCCGGTCCGATGGCGGTCAGCGCACCCAGCGCGTTGACCAGTGAGGTCTCGAGCGGACCACGGTCAGGAGCAGTCACGCCTCCAGTTTGCCAGGTGCCCGCAACCCCCGTGCCCCGGTCCCCTCTCTGTGTCGCGGGTGGGGCGCTCACCGATGGTGGTCAGGGCCGCGACACAGACGCCGCGGCGGGTCAGCATCGCCCCCCCGCAACCCCCTTGCCCCGGCTCACTGCCCCCTCTGTGTCGCGGGTGGGGCGCTCACCGATGGTGGTCAGGG
>CAIXHI010000506.1 GCA_903919215.1 uncultured Acidimicrobiaceae bacterium | reverse complement strand
GCTCGAGCACGTGGTCGCGTACCTCGAGTTACACATCGAGCAGGGTCCAGTGCTCGAACAACACGGCCTCGGTGTCGGCGTGGTCACCGGCACTGTCGGGATCGAACGTGAGCGACTGACGTTCAGCGGACAAGCGGCCCACGCAGGCACGATGCCGATGCACATGCGCCGCGACTCGCTGCGCGCGATGAGCCGCTTCACGCTCGAACTGGCCGAAATAGGAAAGCGGCACAACGGCGTCACCACGGTGGGCGTCGTCACGTGCAAACCGGGTGTCGTCACCGCGGTGCCCGGCGAGACCGTGTGCACGATGGACATGCGCCACATCGACACCGACGCGCTGGCCGCGATGTTCGCCGACGCGCAGGCTGCAGCTGCCGCAGCCGCCGCGGCTGAGGACTGCTCGGTCGAGTTCGAGCACATCTTCCGCATCCCGCCGATGATCTTCGACCCGGTGCTTGTCGAGTCTGTTCGCAACGCTGTCGAGGCCGTCGAGGGCCATCGCTTCGAACTGGCCAGCGGTGCACTGCACGACGCGTCGGAGATGGCCCGCGTCGTACCCACGGCGATGGTGTTCACCTCGTCGATCGCCGGTCTGTCACACACCAAGGAAGAAGACACATCCGACGATCACCTGACCAAGGGCATCACCGCCTTCCACCAAGCGGTGCTGGAGGCAGTGAACCGGTGAACTCACCGGCTTCGGGTGATCAGACCGGTGCGAGCGCAGCCCTGAGGAACGCGAGCAACTCGCCGCGCAACTTGCGTAGCTCCACAGTGTTGGTCTGCCACCCGACGGTGCGCAGCACTTCCGGCTCGGTGGCGATACCGGTGACCGTGGCGTAACACAGCGCAGCGATCAGGCGCGGGTCGGCGCGGCGAATCCGCCCGCGGTCCATCTCCAACTGCAGGTAGATCACCGCGCGATCGACGAGTGGCTTCAACTCGGCGCTGAAGCGCTCGCCCAGCGCCGGTGAGAGGCGGCTGACCTCGCGGATCAGGCCGAGCAGCGACGGCCGTCGCACTGCCGGCCGGAAGACGGCCTTGACCACAGCCTCGATGCGGTCCAGTGGATCATCGGTCGACGAGCGGATTGCGGCCTGGATCACCACCCCGAGTTGCAGTGCCGTGTGCACCAACACCGCCTGCACCAGGTCGTCCTTGCTGGGGAACCAGTACAGCAGCGTCTGCTTCGCCACCCCCACCTCGGCGGCGATCACATCCAGCGACACCGCATCCACCCCGCGCAGCCCGAACAGGTCGGTGGCGGCCTCCAGAATGCGTGCGCGAGTGTCAGTACGGGCCATGTCGATGTTCTCTCTACCACATGGTAGAGAGATGCGCTACGCTGACGGGCGCATGATCGCCGAACAACTCGCGGGCAAGCGCATCGCTATCACCGGCAGCACCGGATTCGTGGGCACCGCCCTCGTCGAACGTCTGCTGCGCAGCGCCCCCGGGTGCCAACTGGTGCTGCTCGTTCGCCCCAGCAAACGTCACGATGCGACCGAACGCGTACGCCGTGAGATCTTCAAGAACAACTGCTTCGACCGCCTCAAGGGTGAACTGGCCACGGCCGGTGTCGAGACCTTCGAGGAGATGGTCGCTCGCCGCGTTGTCGCCATCGGTGGCGATGTCAGCGCCGACGGTCTGGGCCTGAACGACCATGACCGGCCGATCTTCGCCAGTTGCGACACCATCATCCACTCCGCCGCCGCCGTCTCGTTCGACAGCCCGCTCGACAGCGCTGTGGAGATCAACCTGATGGGGCCGGTACGTATCGCCGAGGCCTGCCACGCGATGAACATCCGCCCGCACATGGTGGGTGTCAGCACCTGCTACGTCGCCGGCAACCGGCGCGGCAACGCCCCCGAGGCGTTGGTCAGCGAGGGCCATTGGGACATCGGGCTCAACTGGCGCAAGGAAGTGGCGGCCAGTCGCCGCCTCCGCGGCGACATCGAGGCCAAGAGTCGCACCACGGAACAGCTCACGTTCTTCCGCAGCGAGGCTCGCAAGGAACTCGGCGCAGCAGGTGGCCCTGCCCTCGCCTCCAAGACCGAGAGCCTTCGCGAAGCGTGGGTGAAAGCGCAACTCGTCGAAGCCGGCCGCTCTCGCGCCGCCAGCGTCGGCTGGCCGGACGCCTACGCCTACACCAAGGCACTCGGCGAGCAGGCGCTCACCGAAGTGAAGGGCGATCTGCCCGTCAACATCGTGCGCCCCAGCATCATCGAGTCGGCCCTGGCCGAGCCGTTTCCCGGCTGGATCCGCGGGTTCCGCATGGCCGAGCCGGTCATCCTCAGCTACGCCCGCGGGCTGCTGTCCGAGTTCCCCGGTGTGCCTGAGGGAATCGTCGACGTCATCCCGGTCGACATCGTCGTCGCCGCGATCATCACCGTCGCCGCGACCGGTCCCAGCGCCCCGTACATCACGCAGGTGGCCAGCGGCAGCACGAATCCGCTGCGCTACAAGGCGATGGTCGACGACATCCGCGCCTGGTTCACCGAGCACCCGTTGTACGACAACGAGGGTCAGCCGATCGTGGTGCCCGAGTGGAAGTTCCCTGCACGTGGCCGCGTCAAGGAGCAGTTGGCGCGAGCGAAGAACATCGCCGGCAAGACCGAGCGCGTCCTGCAGGCGTTGCCACTGCGCGGCAAGCAGGCCTCGTGGGCCGCCTCGCTGGAGGAGAAGAAGAACGACATCGACCGCGCGTACGAGTACGTGCTGTTGTACGGCCTCTACACCGAGTGCGAAGCGGTGTACTCCGTCGATCAGTTGCTCACCGTGTGGGACACGCTCGACGCAACGGACAAGGCCGCATTCAACTTCGATCCACGCAGCGTCGACTGGACGAAGTACATCAGCGGTATCCACCTGCCCTCGATCGTGCACCACTCACGTGCCAAGGTCACACCGGGCAGGAGCAAGATCGATCGCACCACACGACTGCGCCGATCGGTGCTCTCCCCCGACCGCCACGTCGCCGCCTTCGACCTGGAGAACACCTTGATCTCCAGCAACGTGGTCGAGAGCTACTCGTGGTTGGCCACCCGCCGACTGAACGTGCCCGAGCGCATCCGTTACGTGTTGCGCACGATCGCCGAGGCCCCAACCCTGCAGGCCGTCGACCGCAAGGATCGCAGCGACTTCCTGCGCTTCTTCTACCGCCGCTACGAAGACGCACCGGTGGCCCAGATCGCCGAGGACTCACCCGAACTGCTGGCAAATCTGATCCTCGCCAAGTCGTTCCCCGCTGGTCTGCGGCGTGTACGCGAACACCGCGCGCTCGGCCACAAGACGATCCTCATCACCGGCGCGCTCGACTTCGCGGTCGAGGGTCTGCGCCCACTGTTCGACGAGATCGTCGCCGCCAAGCTGAGCGTGCGACCCGACGGCACGTACAGCGGCAACATGGCCGTGGTACCGCCGATCGGCGAAACCCGCGCCGAGATTCTCGCCGACTACTGCATGTCAGAGGGTCTGCGGCTTGAGGACAGCGTCGCCTACGCCGACAGTTCCAGCGACCTGCCGATGCTCGAGGCCGTCGGCTTCCCCGTCGCGGTGAACCCCGAAACCCGCCTGGCAGCCATCGCCCGCAAGCGCGGCTGGTTGGTCGAGCACTGGGACAAGTCGTCCGGCGCTCCCAAGCTGTGGCTGCCGCTGGGTCCGCTGATGGCCGAGCGCGAGCGGAAGAAGTCGTTCAGTCACGGAGCGTTCAAATGAGCCGTTTGGTCTTCTCCCGCAAACCGGCGAAGTTCGCCATGGCTCGCATCGCCGGAGCGATCATGCCCGGCGCCGGCGCACACGTCGGACCGCTCGGCCTGCAGGCCGACGAACGGCTCCCGCTGCCGACTCCCGACTGGCTCCGCCTGCGTCCACGGCTGTCCGGTATCTGCGGCAGCGACCTGTCGCTGATCGACGGTTCCGCCTCGGCGTACTTCGACCCCTTGGTCAGCTACCCGTTCACCCCCGGCCACGAAGTCGTCGCCAACGTGATCAATGCCGATGGCACAGCCGGTCAGCGTGTCGTCGTCGTGCCCGTGCTGTCGTGCGTCACCCGCGGTATCTCGCCCGTATGCCACGCCTGCGCCGAGGGCCGTATCAACCTGTGCGAACGAATCGCGTTCGGCCATCTCCAACCCGGTTTGCAGACCGGTTTCTGCACCGACACCGGCGGCGGCTGGAGCAACGAGATGCTTGCTCACCCGACGCAACTGGTTGAGGTGCCCGACGACCTCAGCGACGAGGCCGCCGTGCTCATCGAACCCACCGCCTGCGCTGTCCACGCGGCAGCCCGCTACACCGGCGAGCAGACGGTCATCATCGGCGCCGGCACACTCGGGCTGCTGACGCTTGCGGCCATCACCGCCCTGCACGACTCGACCACCCGGCATGCCCCGATCATCGTGACCGCTCGCTACGCCGAGCAGAAGCGTCTGGCCAAAGAGTTCGGTGCCGACATCGTGTGCACCAGCGACGAGTTGCCGCGCCACGTGCGCTCGGCCAGCAAGTCTCTCGTGTTCGGCGAGCAACTCACCTGCGGTGCACCGCACGTCATCGACTGTGTCGGCAGCAGCGAGTCGCTGCAGCAGGCGCTGCAGGTCGTCGCCCCAGGAGGCGAGGTGCAGGTCGTCGGCATGCCGTCCAACGTGTCGCTCGAACTCACTTCGTTGTGGCACCGCGAGACCGCGATCCGCGGCTGCTACGCCTACACGCACGCCGACTTTGCCGTTGCTACCGGGGTCATCAGACACCACGATCTCGGCCGACTCGTGTCGGCCACGTATTCGCTCAAGGACTACACCGACGCCATCGCCCACGCAGCAGCCAGCGGCCGCCGCGGTGCAGTGAAGATCGCGTTCGACATGAGAGGGAAGAACTAGCCATGCCCCGTCCCGGATTCGTCCTCGATGTCGATCGCTCCACGCCGCCGATCCTGTTCTGGCGCGGTGAGGGTTTCAGCCTCGAAAAGTTGCCCGCCGGTCGCAGCCGCGTGATCTACCCACCGGAGCCGCTCGATGCGATCAAGGACATCGACGGGGCAATCCGTCATGCCCTGCTGAACCCGATCGACCAGGACCCGCTGCCCACGCTGCTGTTCCCGGGTATGAAGCTGACCATCGCGTTCGACGATGTCAGCCTGCCGCTGCCGAAGATGGAGCGCCCCGACAACCGCCAACGAGTGATCGAGGCAGTGCTCGACCTTGTCGCTGAAGCCGGTGTCGACGATGTGCACCTGATCGCCGCGCTCGGCCTGCACCGCCGCATGCACGAGTACGAGCTGCGCCACGCACTCGGCGACCGGATCTACGACGCGTTCCACGGCCGCGGCATGCTGTACCAGCACGATGCGGAAGATCACGACAACCTCGAGGTCATCGGCACCACCGATCACGGCGAGGTGCTGGAGATCAACAAGCGCGCCGCCGAGAGCGACCTGGTGATCTACGTGAACATCAACTCCGTCTCGATGGACGGCGGATGGAAGAGCATCACCACGGGCCTGGCCTCGTACCGCTGCCTCAGCTTTCACCACAATCCCGAGACGCTGGAGAACACCCGCAGCCTGATGGGCCACCGACACCACAGCGCGCTGCACACCAGCGTCTGGCGCTTGGGCAAGGTGTTGAAGGACCACGGGCCGAAGATCTTCCAGATCGAGACCACGTTGAACACCGACATGTTCCCGAAGCCGTTCGGCTTCATCAACAAGCGCGAGTGGGAGTGGACCGCGAAGGACCGCGCCACGTTCCTCGGCACCACCAAGGCGTTGAAGCGCACGCCCATCAAGCTCGCCCGCAAGATCTTCCACGGTATGGAAGGCCCGCACCAGATGACCAGCGTGCAAGCCGGCGAGACCGAGGCCGTACACAAGCTGACGCTCGAGCACGTGTACAAGCAGCAGCTCGTCGAAGTGCAAGGGCAGACCGACATCCTCACGCTCGGCATCCCGTTCGTCAGCCCCTACAACCCGGACGGTGTGATGAACCCGGTGCTGGTGATGTGCATGGGGCTCGGGTACCTGTTCAACATGTATCGCAACAAGCCGCTCGTGCGTGAGGGCGGAGTCATCATCATGACCCACCCCACGTACCGTGATTTCAACCCGGTGCACCACCCCAGCTACATCGACTTCTTCGAGCAGGTACTCACCGACACCACCAGCCCGGCGGAGATGTCGCGCAAATGGGAGAAGCAGTACGCCGAAGACGAGTGGTACAAGCACCTGTACCGCACCGGTAACGCCTACCACGGCGTGCACCCGTTCTACGCCTGGTATTGGGGCGCGCACGGACTGCAGCACGCCGGCAAGATCATCATCGTCGGCGGCGACGCACCCACCGTTCGCCGCCTCGGGTTCACGCCGGCCAGCACGATGGACGACGCGTTCGAAATCGCCAGCGATGTGGTCGGCCGCAACGCCACCATCACCCACCTGCACGTACCGGCCCTACTGGTCGCGGACGTGCAATGAAGCTGCGGAACACACCCAGCAAACTGAGTTCGGTACCGCAACTGCGCAAGGTCGCCAAACTGGGCGACGCTGTGGGGTCGGCGGTGCAGGCTGTCCTCAAGCCGGCCAAGGCGCTGGGCTTCCCCTATCGCAAGCCGTCGGTACCCAAGGGTCAGGTCATCCCCGAGACACCGAGCACACTTGGTGCCGACTTCGAGACCGACTGGGCACGCAAGACACCTGCCAAGGCAGTGCGCGCGATCATCACCAACGGTCCGGTGCGAGCGGCGATCAAGCTGCTCGCGGATCCCGAGATCGAGGGCCTCGACCGCCTCGCCGATCTCGAACGGCTCGACAAAACTCCGGCAATGATCTTCGCTCCTAACCACCACAGCCATCTCGACACGGGCGTGATGATCATTGCCGTGCCCGAGCCGTGGCGTTCGAAGCTGGTTGTTGCCGCCGCGGCGGACTACTTCTTCGACACGAAGGTGAAGGGCACGCTGGCCGCACTCACGCTCAACGCGTTCCCGATCGACCGCGAGGTCACCGGCCGCAAGAGCAGCGACGAACTGCGACGCCTGATCGACACCGGTTGGAGCCTGGTGATCTACCCCGAGGGTGGCCGCTCACCCGACGGTTGGGGTCAGGACTTCAAGGGCGGCGCCGCGTACCTCGCCAACCGCACCGGTGCGCCGGTGGTACCCGTGTTCATCGACGGCACCGGGGCGATCTACGGCAAGGGAATGAAGCGGCCCAAAGCTGGCAAGTCCAAGGTCGTGTTCGGCTCGCCGCTGTACCCCATCGAAGGTGAGAGCACCCGCCGGTTCAACGCCCGTATCGAAGCCGCAGTCACTGCACTGGCCGACGAGGCGCTCACCGACTTCTGGACCGCCCGGCAACGCGCCGCGGCAGGCACCAACCCGAAACTCACCGGCCCCGAGTACAACGGATGGCGTCGCCAGTGGGCGCTCGCCGAACATCGCAAACTGGGCAAGGCCGGTCAGCGTCGACGACAGAAGCGCCGCTGGCCCGACCTGGGCTGATCACTCGGGCAGCAGGTCCGCGAGCAACGTCTCCAGGCGTGCCACGCGCAGCTCCAGCAACTCCAAACGTTCGGCCGTCCCGGGCCCGATCGGCAAGACGGCCGAAGCGAACGGGGTCGACGTATGACGCACGGCTGGCTCCGCCACCGCGTCCTCCTCGGCCAGCAGTTGCTGCCAACGGTGTTCCCGCTGACCAGCCTGGCGGCTCAAGGCCTGCACCATGCCTGCCGACACCAACTCGAACAGCGTCGTCTCCACCTGCGCGGGCGACTCGAACACCTGCATCCGCTCGGTGCGACTCGCGAGTTCAGCAGTCGTCTGCGGTCCCCGCAACAACAGCACCGCCACCAACGCTGCACTCGGGGCAGCAAGTCCCCACGCCTCGTCGGCCACTTGCCGATAGCGGGTGACGCTGCGCCCATGTGCAGGGTGCACGTACCGCACGAGCGTCTGTGACTTCAGCGCGCTCAACACCGACTCCACCTCGTGTTCTGCGAGGTGCATCACCGGTTCGCGCGACGTCATCTGATTGCACGCCAAGACCAGCGTGTTCAGCGTCAGCGGGTACTGGTCGGGAACTGTACGTTCCTTCTCCAACAGGCAGCCGAGCACACGCGCCTCGATGACGGTGAGCATGCGATCACTTACAGGGGAGGTTGATCTTCACGCCCACCATGAAGGCCTTGTAGCCCTTGGTGTGCAGGTTCACCAGACCCAGTTGCTGGATGGTGACGCCGTACTTGTTGGCCACTCGGCCAGGGGTCTCGCCAGCAACGATCGTGTGCGTGCCCTTGATACACGGCTCAGTGGTGGGCGCCGCGGTGGCCTCGGTGGAGCTGGTGGGAATCGGCACAATGGCGCCGGCCGGGATCTTGATGACGTCGCCCGCGTAGAGCTTGTGAGTGGCACCCGCGTCGGGCCACCCATTGGCGGTGGCGAGCTGGGCGATCGACACGCTGTACATCGACGCGATGAGGCCCATGTAGTCGTTGGGCTGGACCGTGTAGCTCTGCTCGTCGTTGGTGATCTGGCCCGGCATGGGCGGCAACGTGGTGGCAGGCGGCAACGTACTCAGCGTGGGGGGCAGGGTCTGGTAGTTGGTGGCGCCCATGTTCGCGACCGTCGTGCTGCTGGCCGTGGAATTGTCGCCACAGGCGGCGAGTACGCCACCAGCACCCAGTACGGACACGGCGAGGACTGCCGGCGCCAACCACTTCATCTGCATGGTCGTACAGCTTAGAGCGTGTGACCTCAGAGAAGGGGTCGCGCGGTCGGCGGGATGGGTGCGGGCAGCTGCGTCTCCCCCATCAGCCAGCGGTCGACACCCGCTGCACACGAGCGCCCCTCGGCGATCGCCCACACGATCAGGCTCTGACCACGGCCCATGTCGCCAGCCACGAACACGCCGGGGACGTTGGTCATGTAGGCATCGTTGCGGGCCACGTTGCCACGCTCGTCGAAGTTCACGCCCAGGCCGGTGAGCCACGAACCCTTCTCCGGACCGACGAAGCCCATCGCCAGGAACACGAAGTCGGCGGGCAGTTCGCGGTCGGTGCCTTCGACCTTCTCGAAGCGACCGTTCACCATCTGCACCTCGTGCAGCAACAGCGCTCGCACGCGACCATCGTCGCCCGCGAGGAAGCGCTCGGTGTTGACGCTGTACAGACGCTCGCCGCCCTCTTCGTGTGCCGACGTCACCTTGTAGACCATCGCGAACTGCGGCCAGGGGTTGCCCCCGGCATTCCGCTTCGTGGGCGGCTGCGGCATGATCTCCAACTGCGTAACCGATGCGGCGCCCTGGCGGTGAGCAGTACCCAGGCAGTCGGCGCCGGTGTCGCCGCCGCCGATGATGACGACGTGCTTGCCCTCGACGTGGATCGGCGACCGCTCGAGGTCGCCCTCCTGCACCCGGTTGGCGTACGGCAGGTACTCCATTGCCTGGTGGACACCGCCCAACTCGCGCCCGGGAATGTTCAGGTCGCGACGCTCGGTCGCACCACACGCCAGCACCACAGCGTCGTACGACGCCAGCAGCACCTCGATGTCGACTCCGTCGCCCACCGCCGCGTTGGT
>CAIXHI010000505.1 GCA_903919215.1 uncultured Acidimicrobiaceae bacterium | reverse complement strand
ACTCGCACCGGCGGCCTGGCACTCGCACCGGCGGCCTGGCACTCGCACCGGCGGCCTGGCACTCGCACCGGCGGGCTGGCACTCGCACTGGCACTCGCGGGGGTTAGCCGAGGGCGTCGGCGACGGCGGCGTGCAGGCGGTCGTGCGTTGTCACGTTCGCTGCCCGCTGTGACACCACCCGCACGACGGTGATCGCCGGGTCGGCGACAGCCGCTTCGAGTCCGGCGAGATCGGCGACCGTGCAACCAGCCAGACCATGGGCTGCGGCCAGAGCCAGCACGTCCGTGCCGTGGGGTGTGCCGAACAGTTGCTCGAAGCGCTCAACGGGAAGCACGCTCGCCTGTGGCAGGAACGAGAAGATGCCGCCGCCGTCGTTGTCGGAGACCACGATCGTGAGCAGCAGGCCACGAGCCCCGAGCGCCGTCAGCGACGACTGATCGTGGCAGAACGCCACGTCGCCAAGGTGCACGACCGTCGGCCGACCACTTCCCAGGGCAACACCCACTCCCGTCGCAATGACACCGTCGATACCGTTCGCACCGCGATTGGAGTACACCGTGGTGCGCACCTCGCCACGCCCGAACCATTCGAGGTCGCGCACGGGCATGGAGGAGGACACGACCAGGTGCTCGCCACCGATGCTGAGCGACCGCGACACAGCCGGTTCGCTGAGTTCCCGTGCAGATGTCAAGGCATCGCCGATGGCCTGCTGGGCGCGCCGCTCGGCGTGCTGCCAGCGGGCCAACCACGGCGTACCCGTGGCACCCTTCACCAACGGCAGCAACTCGGTGCAGAGCGTGGATGGACGGCCATAGACGCGCTCGGTGACGATGCCCAGCGGATCGATGATGCGCTGCTGCGAATGCACCTGCACGTGCGTGGCACCGCTGGCCTGCAACCACTGGCCGAGCACCTTCGACGCCGGCGGCGCCCCGAGGTGCAGCACTGCGGTCGGCACATGGTCGCGAGCGAAGGGCGCATGACGCAGGAGTGAATCGAAGGCGCACACGGCCTGCGGTAGGTGACGGCATCCCGAACGCGGGTCGGCGAGCACCGGCCACTGCAGCGCCGCAGCCAAGGCTTCGACCGCCCCAGGATCATCGACACCAGCACCGGCAACGATGACACCGCGCCGATGATCGATCATGCTCGCCAGGCCGGAGATCTCGGGCCGCATCATGAACCAACTGTCCGGATCGACCGCCGGCCAGTCGACGACGGGCGGCAGCGCACTGGGTGTACCGATCAGCGGCTCGCGGAACTGAAGGTTGATGTGCACCGGACCCGGATCGCCGTCGACCGCACTCATCCACCAGTCGGCGGCCCACTCGCGCCAGACGTGAGCATCGACAGCCTCGGGTACTCCGGGATCGGCGAAACAGCGCACGACGGCGCCGTATAAGTCGATCTGATCGATGGTCTGCGGCGCGCCGATGCCCTGCAGTTCGGGCGGTCGGTCGGCGGTGAGCACCAGCATCGGCACACCCGACAGGTCGGCCTCGACCACGGCGCCATGGAAGTGGGTGGCGGCTGTGCCACTGGTGCACAACAGCGCGGCGGGCACACCGGCGGCCAGAGCGATGCCAAGGGCAACGAACGACGCCGAACGCTCGTCGTGCACCACTTGCACATCGAGGTCGGAGCGAGCAGCAAGCGCGAGTGCCATCGGAGTGCTGCGCGAACCCGGGGCGATGACTGCGTGGCGCAGCCCCATGTGCACCCACTGGTCGACGACCGTGGCGCAGAACGTGGCCTGCACATCGGCCGGCTGGCCCGACATGCCGTTGTCTGGGACGGGGGTGGACTGCTGCGTCATGAGCGCAACGATAGGGGCGTATCCTCGCCCTGTGCGTCCTTCACTCACTGTCGAGATCTGGTCCGATGTCGTCTGCCCGTGGTGCTACATCGGGAAGCGCAGATGGGAAACGGCTGCGGCGGCGCTCGCCGACGAGGTTGATCTGCAGGTCGTGTTTCGCCCCTATCAGCTCGATCCAACGGCGTCCCCGGGAAGCGCGACACCCGTGATCGAGGCCTACGCGAAGAAGTTCGGCGGACACGAGCGCGCCGCAGCGATCATCGCCCAGGTCACGGAGGTGGCCGCCGGCGACGGACTCGAGTTCCACATGGAGCGAGCACTGCGGGCCAATACGTTGCTGGCCCACCGATTGCTGTGGCTGGCCGAGGCCACCGGCCACCAGTACGCGCTGAAGGAGCGCCTGCTGCAGGCGTACTTCTGCGACGGCGCCGATGTGGGCGACCGTGACGTACTGGCTGGTCTGGCAGAAGATGTCGGCATGGCGGGCGACCGCGTGCGGGCGTTCCTCGACAGCGACGACGGCACCGACCACGTGCGCTCGATGCTGCAGTACGCCGCCGACGCCGAGATCACCGCAGTGCCCACCTTCGTGCTCGACGGACGGTGGTCGGTGCCCGGCGCGCAAGATGCCGACACGTTCATCAACGTCATTCGCCGACTGTTGGCCCGCAAGGAGCAGGAAGCTGCCGACGACGCTGCCACCACGAGCACCACCGGCCAGGCATGTAACGACGAGTCGTGCGATGTCTGACTGGACCCCACTGTCCGGTCCACTGGCCGCCGAGCGACTGGGCGACCTGCACGCCCCACGGGTGGTGTTCGCGCACGGGTTCACCCAGACCGGCAACTCGTGGAAGCCGATCGCAGAGCTTCTCGTTGCTCGCGGTCTGCAAGCGATCGTCATCGACCTGCCCGGTCACGGCGGCTCAGCAGCGGTGCGTGCCGATCTGCGACGCACAGCCGACATGATCGCCACGATCGGCGGACGCGGCACGTACATCGGTTACAGCCTCGGCGGTCGGGTGTGTCTGCACCTCGCACTGATGTACCCGCACCTCGTGCAGTCGCTCGTGGTCCTGGGTGCGCATCCGGGCATCAACGACGCCGACGAACGCTCGTTGCGGCGAGCGCATGACGACCAGACCGCCGAGCACCTGACGGACATCGGCCTGGAAGCGTTCCTCGATGAATGGACCTCCCTGCCGCTGTTCGGGGGATTCGAGTTCACCGACGCCGATCGGGCCGACCGACTGCGCAACACCGTGGATGGCCTGGCTGCCAGCCTGCGCTCGGCGGGCACCGGGGAACAGCTGCCGCTGTGGCCCCGATTGCGGGAACTGAACATGCCCGTGCTCGCCCTCGCCGGCGCGCTCGACACCAAGTTCGCCGCCATCGCCGAGCAGATTGCGTCCACCGTCCCCACCGGACGCGTCGTACTCATCCCAGATGCGGCGCACGCCGCCCACCTGCAGCAGCCACAGGCGGTCGCCGACGCGATTGCCACTGCCCTGCCACGCTGAGGTGGGTCAGCCAGAGATGGCCATACCGAGCGCGGCCAGCACGCCTGTGGCCAACTGCACCTTGCCGGTGAGACCCAACACCGGAATCAGCGCCGGACCCTTGGCACCGCCGAGCACGGCCTTCACCGCCGGGAGCGCCACGAGGATGCCGACCAGACCGATCGCTGCCCACGGTCGATCGACCACCGCAATCGCGATCACCAACAACTTGGCGGCCGACAGCAGCGCAACGTAGAACCACCGTGTCGGCCGATCACCGATGCGGACTGCCAACGTGTGCTTGCCCACCTCACGATCGGTCGGGATGTCGCGCAGGTTGTTCACCACCAACAGCGCGCAGGCGAGACAACCGGCGGCGCACCCGGCCAGCCAGCCGACGAGCGTGATCTGCTCGCCCACGACATACATCGACCCGGTCGTGGCCACGAGCCCGAAGAACACGAACACGAACACCTCACCGAGACCCATGTAGCCATACGGCCGAGGCCCGCCGGTGTAGCCCCAGGCGGCGAGGATGGCGGCAACACCGACCGCGAGCAGCCACCACGTGGTCACCGCCGCGAGCGCCAAGCCAGCGACTGCGGCGACGCCAAACGCCGCGAGTGCCGCCTTCTTCACGGCCGAGGGCGTGGCCAGCCCACTCGCCACCAGACGCACCGGACCGACGCGCACCTCGTCGGTGCCGCGTACGCCATCGCTGTAGTCGTTGGCGAAGTTGACGCCCACCTGCAGCGCCAGGCTCACCACCAATGCCGGTGCCATGCGCCACCACACCGGATGAGCGCCACCGGCAGCTGCAGCGGCGCCGAGTGCCACCGGCACGACGGCAGCGGGAAGTGTGCGAGGGCGGGCACCGATCATCCAACGATTCATTCCGGCCAGTCTCGCCTATCCTCGCCCTTGTGCCTCACTTGGTTGCGATCGACATACCCGGCGGCACCGCGTTCGTCGACGCACTCCAGCGCGAATGGAACGCGGGGAACGCCGTCTTGCCGGTCGACCGACGTCTTCCACTGGCGGCCAAGGAGGCACTGCTGGCTGCGATGGCCGTCGGTTTCGTCGTCGATGAGCACGGACGCCACACGCTGCCGGACGCACGATCGATCGAAGCCGGTGATGCACTCGTGATGGCCACTAGCGGATCCACTGGCACCCCCAAGGGCGTCGTGCTCACCCACACAGCCATCGCTGCCTCCGCCACGGCCACGAGTGCTCGCCTCGGCATGACCCCGGCCGACACCTGGCTGGCGTGTCTGCCCTTGGCGCACGTCGGCGGCCTGTCGGTGATCACCCGCGCGCTGCACACCGGTACCGGTCTCGTCGTGCACGACGGGTTTGATGCCGCTCGCGTCACCGCCGCCGCCCGACAAGGCGCGACCGCCGTGTCGCTCGTCGCGACTGCGCTCGCCCGTATCGACCCTGGCGTGTTCCGCACCATCGTCCTCGGCGGTGCACGGCCGCCGTCCACTCTGCCGCGCAACACCCACACCACCTACGGCCTCACCGAGACCGGTAGCGGCGTGGTGTACGACGGCCGACCTCTGGACGGTGTCGAGGTGCGCATCTCCGCCGAGCATGACGGCGACGACATCGGTGAAGTGCTGATCCGCTGTCCGATGCTGCTCCGTGCATATCGCGACGGCAGCACACCTCTCGACGACGCCGGGTGGCTACACACCGGCGATCTCGGCCGCTGGTTGGCAGATGGCCGACTGCACGTGGAAGGTCGGCGCGGCGACATGATCATCACCGGTGGCGAGAATGTGTGGCCCGAGGCAGTCGAAGCGATCTTGGCAACGCACCCTGGCGTCGCCGAAGTCGCCGTGGCTGGCGTGGCGGACCCCGAATGGGGCCAACGCGTGGTCGCCTGGGTGGTCCCGGCGGCGAGCGGCCCGGCTCCCACACTCAGCGAGTGCCGGGCACACGTCGCCGAACAGATGCCAGCGTTCTGCGCTCCCAAGGAGCTGCACACGGTCGCTGCGCTGCCCCGCACCGCACTCGGCAAGGTGCAGCGATACCTGCTCACAGCAGATACCGCTGGCACCTGACCTGCGACAGCGTCAGCTGGCCGGGTCGGTTCCCTCGGTCCCGAGCGGATGCTCGACGGTGACCTTCACCCGCCGGATACGGCGACCATCCATTTCGGCGGCCGCGAACCGCCAACCGTCCTGCACTACGGATTCACCTGCGTCGGGAACGTGTTCGAGTGTGCCGAAGAGGAAGCCGCCCAGCGTGTCCCAGTCCTCGTCGGGCAGACGGGTTCCGAGCAGATCGTTGAGGTCGCCAATCGCCATTCCACCATCGATGAGATAGTCGCCGTCGGCCAGTCGCTGCACCTCAGCGTCCTCCTCATCGTGTTCGTCGACAATCTCACCGACGAGCTCCTCGAGGCAGTCCTCCAGTGTGATCAAGCCAGCAATCGCACCGTATTCGTCCGCAACGAGCGCGAGGTGGAACTTCTCCGCCTGCATCTCACGCATCAGGCGGTTCACCGGCTTGTTCTCGGGCACGAAGTGCACTGGACGAAGGAAGTCGGTGACGGGACGGGCGCCGCCACCCTCTCGTTCAGCGCCCATCAGATCCTTGGCGAACGCCAGCCCCAACACATCGTCCTCATCGGTGTTCATCACCGGCAAGCGGCTATAGCCATGCTCGAGCGCCGTATCAAGCGCCTGTGTGACGGTGCAGGTCTGCTCGATGACCACCATGTCGGGCCGAGGCACCATCACCTCGCGCGCGATGGTGTCGCCGAACTCGATGATGCTCTCGATGAGCTCGCGCTCCTCGTGCTCCACGACGCCGTCCTCGACGGCCGTCTCGACAATGCCCAACAGCTCCTGTTCTGAGACGAACGGACCCTGCTCGAGTCCCTTGCCCCTGATGAACACATTGGTGAGGCTGATCAGCCAGTTCGAGATCCAGCGCAACGGTGGGAACGCCACCAACGCAGCGGTGGGCCGAGCAACCATCAGCGCAGCGCGTTGCGGGTGCAACACCGCATATGTCTTCGGCATCGCCTCGGCGATGACAAAGAACACCACCACGTTCAAGACCACACCCACCACGACACCCCAACCGCCGAACAGTCGGCCGGCGAGAATCCCCCACAACGTGGTCTGCACGATCTGGCTGACGTTGATCGTGAGCAACAGTGCGTTGACCCAGCTGGCTGGTTCGTCGACGAGGCGCTTCAGCGCCTTACCGGACTTGAGGCCCTTGTCCGCCAGTGAGGCCGCTCGCGGTCGGGAGACTCGCGACAGCCCCATCTCGGCGATCGAGCAGAACACCAGCACGATCAGTAGCACGACAATGCCGGCGACCAGCAGCAGATCAGTGGTGACAGCGTCGGCGATCATTCGTCGTGCCCTTGGCGAAAGGTCTCAGGCGCAGCGCCGTGCCAGTGGTGTTCGCTCAGCAACTCCACCTCACGAGCACGCATCGCCCTGGTCTGATCGTCGTCGTCGTGGTCGTGGCCGAGTACGTGCAACACACCGTGCACCACCAACAGAGCCATTTCGTCGTCGAAACTTCCCGCATGTGACGGCGCCTGACGCTGTGCCACTGCGGGGCAGATGACGACGTCGCCCAGCAGCAGTGGCATATCGCCCGGATCCGCAGGCGCACGGTCGGGGCCACGACTGATCGGTTGGCCGTGCAACACGATCTCGGCCTCGGAGGCGTCGATCGGGAACGCGAGCACATCGGTGGGCCCGGGCTTGCCCATGTGGAGTTCGTTCAGCTCGGACATCTCGGTTTCGCTGACGAACAGCAGCGCCAGTTCAGCCAACCCGCGAACACCCTCGGACCGCAGCACCTCGGCGGCCAACTCCTGCCAGCGCTCGAGGTCGACCGGGATGTCGGTCTGCTCGTCGGCGACGAACACCTCGGGGTCGCCGTCGCCACCCACTCGCCGAGGAGCGTCGATGTGCGGTCGGGACGGATCAACCACGGTGGGGTGCTTTCTGCAGTCGGGCTTCGTCGGCCTTCTCGTAGGCGGACACGATGTCAGCGACAATCCGGTGGCGCACGACATCGGCCGCCTTGAGGTGCACAAACGTGAGACCGTCGATCCCCGTGAGCGTACGTTCGAGACCGATCAGGCCACTGCGGCCATCAGGAACGTCGATCTGGGTGGTGTCGCCGGTGACGACGACCTT
>CAIXHI010000504.1 GCA_903919215.1 uncultured Acidimicrobiaceae bacterium | reverse complement strand
TCAGCGCCTCCTGCACATCCTTCAACGGCAGCGGCGGAGCCGACCGCCGAGCCACCATGAAGAACCGCTGCCGAGTCTGCGGCCAGCCCATCTTCACCGCCGACAACACCCCAGTCTCGACGTGGTACCCGTTGTCGCGAAGCAGGTGTTCGGTGGTCTGCACCACCCGCGAGCTGTCGTGGATGACGGCCGGGACGTTCTCGATGATGACGATGTCGACGCCGAGAGCGATGCCCACGGCAGGGGCGGTGAAGTACAGCTCGTTGCGCTTGTCGGTGCGACGGGTGTGGTTGTTCAAGTTCGAATGACCCTGGCAGGGCGGACCGGCCAACAACGCATCCACCTTGCCGACCAACGGCAGCCAGGCCTCCGCTGTGATCTCAGGGTCGTAAGCGAACCGCGCCTTGTCGCCCACGCCACGGATCTGGTGGTCGGTCAGGCCCGACGCACTGCCCTCGGTGCGGACCTTCGTGCGATGGTTCGAGGCATAGACCTTCACGGCGAACTCGTCGTGGTCGCAGGCCGCCTCGCTCTCCAAGCGACTTCCGATCTCACGGCACGCTTCACCGAACCCGAGCGCCAATCCCCCAGGGCCGCAGAAGAGTTCTACCGTGCGCACCGACGGGCGCGGCTCGGAGTCCACCGTGGTGCGAGAACCGTGCAGGTACGCGGCAAGCCAGCTACCGCGCAGGTCTTCTGGATCGGCGGGGAACTCGCGGCGGCTGACGACCACGCCGGCCGGAGTGGTGAGTTCCTTCACGATGAAGCCGCCGTCGACCGTGTACGTCTCACTGATGGTCGATGGTGACTCCGTGTCGTTCACTCGCGCAGCTCCTGGATCATCGCTTCTGCGTGGGCCTGGTCGTACAGCCCTAGCTGCACGTTGGTCCACATCCGGTTGAGCCGTCGAGCGTAGGGCCGCAACGTGCTGGTCGGCAGACGGCCCTCACCGGCCTGCATCTGCGCGAAGGCGCGGGCCACTGTCGGGGCAGTGCCGGTCCGCACGCGAATGACGTGGCTGCGCCAGAAGTCGGTGCACTTCTTCAGTTCCGCGGCCAGCGCCTTGTTATCACCGACAGCGACCGCCTTCACTCGGAGGTACAGGCGCAGCGGTATGTGCTCAGTGTTCCTGCGGCCGTCCACATAGGTGAGGACATTGCCGGCAGCGAGCGGGTCAGCTTCACGCCACTCCACGAACCACCAGAACCTGCTCATCGCGAGGTATCGCCAGAAACCGGGATCGTCAAGCAGGTCCAGTGGCAGCGAGTCGAGGAAACCGTAGATGGCCACCGCGACCGCACCCTCGAACGGCTCCTTGTCCTTCGTCAACGTGGGATCGGTGCCGATGACCTCCAGCTCGAGCTTCAACTGGGCGAGCACCGCGTCCAGATCCTCGAACTCGATCGACTCACCTGCACCCCGCCAAAGTGCGATCGTGTCGCACGACGGAGTTCGCCCGCTGACGAGATCGTCGACGACCGAGCGGACCTGGCCCGTGTTCAACGTGGGATACCTCACATCAGCCTCCCAGCTCTTCGTCGAGCGCCGCACTCAGGGCAGCGGCCTCTTCGGCGTACGCCATGAAGCGGGCCGGTGACTTCTTGATCATCTCCAGGTAGGTCGCGCAGGCCTGGGCCCGCGCCTCCTCGTTCGCCTTCGACGGCGCCACCAGTTCGACCACCCGGCCGAGCAGGGTGTCCTTGGCATCGACCCACGAGAAGTTGCTCAACTCGGGACGCGTCCGGGCGTCGGCGACGATCGCAGCGATCGCGTCCAGGAACAGGTGGCGCTGTAACGCATCTGAAGACTTGCTCTTCGGGTTCGCCGACATCTTGGCCAACAGATCGGCATCGAACCACAGCTCGAGCGAGTCCTCCGAGACACCCTCATCCAGGGGCGAGTTGTCGCCGAGGGTGATGTAGCGGACCGTCTTGGGTGGGAGGTCCATCCTGACTTTCTGGTCAGCTGTGAGCGGCAGCGGGACGAACCCCGCGAACGAGCCCTCGGTAACGACCTCGAAGGAAGCACGGGAGATCCACGTTCCGTATCGCCAGGGCCGCAACGGCCGCTTCGGTTTCTCGACGGCCAGGTAGATCAGAACGTCGATCTGGCAGCCCGATCTCGGAGTCTGTAGCGCGGCCGGTCGCGGCTGGCCGGACAGCACGAGGTCGGGGCCGCTCGACGCGAGCTCGGTCAGTGCC
>CAIXHI010000503.1 GCA_903919215.1 uncultured Acidimicrobiaceae bacterium | reverse complement strand
GCCGTTCACCCCCGAGTCGGTGGCAGTCGCGACGGGGATCGACGCTGACGACACTCGCCGCCTGGCACGCGATCTGGCAGCCGCGGCGAGTGGCTCGATTTACGGACGTATCGGAACCACGACGGCAGGGGTGGCGGGCGCCGCCTTCGGGACGGCGACGTCGTGGCTGATCGATGTGATCAACATCGTCACCGGCAACCTCGACCGGCCCGGCGGAGCGATGTTCCCCACCCCGGTTGCGGGCAGCGCCAACACGCGGGGGCCACGCGGCTCCGGCAAGGGTTTCTCCACCGGTCGTGGAGCCACGGTGGTGCGCGGTCTGCCCGAGGTGATGGGGGAGTATCCGGCGGGGGCGATGGCCGAGGAGATCACCGACGCTGGCGACGAGCGTATGCGTGCGCTGATCACGGTCGCCGGCAACCCGGTGCTGAGCACGCCGAACAGCGCGCACCTCGATGCCGCGCTGGCGCAACTCGACTTCATGGTCAGCGTCGACATCTATCTCAACGAGACCACCCGGCACGCCGATGTGATCCTGCCGCCGCCGTCGCAACTGCAGCGCAGCCATTACGACCTCGCGTTGTTGCAGTTCGCCGTACGCAACGTCGCCAACTACAGCGAACCCGTGTTGCCACTGGATGAGGGTCAGCCTGACGAGTGGGAGATCCTGTCTCGGCTCGGACTGATCGCGGCGGGTATGGGTTTGGACGTCGAGCCGGAGGCAGTCGACGAGATCGGCATCACGGCGATGGTGCAGGGGTCGGTCGCCGACCAGAACTCGCCGATCCATGGGCGCAACGTCAGCGAGATCCTTGCCCAACTGGGCGATGAGGCGGGTCCCGAACGGCTGCTGGACTTCATGTTGCAGACGGGCCCGTTCGGGGCAGCCTTCGGCACGTATCCCGCAGGTGCGAGCCTGGCCGCATTGCGTGCCCACCCGCACGGACTGGACTTCGGGCCGTTGCAGCCGCGCCTGCCCGATGTGCTGCGCACCCCCAGTGGATCGGTCGAGCTCGCCCATCCCGTGTTGCTGGCCGAGTTGGAGCGTCTGCGCGCAGTGCTCCCGCAGGCTGCCGCCGCGGCAGCGGATGGACAACTGTCGCTAGTAGGTCGTCGCGACCTGCGCAGCAACAACTCGTGGATGCACAACATCGAAGTGCTGGTGAAAGGTGCCCCACGCTGCACGCTGCACGTGCATCCTGTGGATGCCAGTCGCCTCGGGTTGCAGACCGGAGGGCGTGCCCGCGTGACCAGTCGGGTGGGTGAGGTGCAGGTGGCTGTGGAGATCACCGAGGCGGTCCGTGAGGGTGTCGTGAGCATGCCCCATGGTTGGGGACACGACATGCCTGGCACGCGGCTTGCCGTCGCAGCCAGTCGGGCCGGCGTGAACAGCAATGTGCTCACCGACGAGGCCGTAATCGACCCGTTGTCGGGTACCGCTGTGCTGAACGGCATTCCGGTGACCGTGGTCGCCTGCTGAGCGGCCTCAGATGGGCCGATTGGCACTCAGTCTGTGGATATGTGGATAACCCCTGCCTTGTAACCCTCCGTTTCCCTGCGCGCCCACAGAATCTGCAGGCTGTCCACAACTGAATTCACAGAGTTGTACCCCTTCCTCCCCACAGGGTGGGGCACTTAGGGTGCTCTCGTCGGTGGCAGCGGTGCAAGAGAGCGGATGGGCAGCAGCAACAACGGAACTCGGCGATCGGGCGTCTCGCTCGGTCGGTGACGACGGTGGTGTTCCTGCGGGGCAGGGTTCCCGAACCTGCTTTCTTGCGCCGCTGACCCACTGGATACACCACAAAAAGAGCAAGGTTGGTCATTGACAGTGGCGTAACTACAGTGCTGTAATCTCACAACCACTTGTGGTGAGGACTCGATTGGGAGTCGTCTCGGCACCACATGTTGTGTTCAGTCGCTGGGGGCATCCGTCGTTCAGCACTTCAGTTCGCCTACTTTTGCCTCAGCACCACCGCTACCAAGGAGCACACGTCATGTCACTGGCGCCGGATCGTCTCGCCATCGGAATCAGTCGTCATTTCACCGCTCCTGGCGTGCATCCGTACGACGAGGTCGAATGGGAGCACCGCGATGCCCGGATCTCCAACTGGAAGGACGGCACCGTCGCCTTCGAGCAGTTGGGCGTGGAGTTTCCAACGTCGTGGTCGCTCAACGCCACGAACATCGTCGCCCAGAAGTACTTCCGCGGCACGCTCGGCTTGCCCGAGCGCGAGTCGTCGCTGAAGCAGGTCATCGATCGTGTCGCCGACACCGTCACCACCTGGGGTGTCGAAGGCGGCTACTTCGCCGATCAGGCCGAAGCCGACGCGCTGAACAACGAGCTGAAGTACATCCTGGTCACGCAGCGGGCCGCCTTCAACAGCCCCGTGTGGTTCAACATCGGTGTCAAGGGTGTGCCCCAGCAGGCCAGTGCCTGCTTCATCCTGGCGGTCGAGGACACCATGGATGGCATCCTCAACTGGTACAAGGAAGAGGGCGTCATCTTCAAGGGTGGCTCCGGCTCGGGTATCAACCTGTCGAACATTCGCTCCAGCTACGAGCTGTTGAACGGTGGCGGCACGGCCAGTGGCCCGGTCAGCTTCATGCGTGGCGCCGACTCCTCGGCGGGCACCATCAAGAGCGGTGGCAAGACCCGCCGTGCGGCAAAGATGGTCATCCTCAACGTCGATCACCCCGACGTCGAAGAGTTCATCTGGTGCAAGGTCAAAGAAGAGCGCAAGGCACGTGTACTCCGTGACGCCGGCTTCGACATGGACCTCGATGGGGTGGACAGCTTCAGCATCCAGTACCAGAACGCCAACAACTCGGTGCGTATCAGCGACGACTTCATGCAGGCCATCGAAGACGATGCCGAGTGGTCGTTCAAGGCGGTCATCGACGGTTCGCCGGTGCGCACGGTGCGTGCTCGCGACCTGTGGCGCGACATCGCTACCGCATCGTGGGAGTGCGCCGACCCCGGTCTGCAGTTCGACACCACGATCAACAAGTGGCACACAGCTCATGCCTCGGGTCGGATCAACGGCAGCAACCCGTGCAGCGAGTACATGCACATCGACAACTCGGCCTGCAACCTGGCCAGCATCAACCTGCTGCACTACCTCGACGAGGACGGCGTGTTCGACGTCGAGGCGTATCTGCACACCATCGAAGTGATGTTCACGGCGCAGGAGATCCTGGTCGGCCGCGCCGACTACCCGACGGAGAAGATCGGCGAGAACAGCCGCAAGTTCCGCCAACTCGGTATCGGCTACGCCAACCTCGGCGCCACCCTCATGGCCCTCGGCCTGCCGTACGACAGTGAAGAGGGGCGGGCGTGGGCTGCGGCGCTCACTTCGCTGATGACTGGTCATGCCTACGCCACCAGCGCCCGTACCGCCAGCCGTATGGGTGCATTCGCCGGTTTCGCCGAGAACGAGCAGTACATGCTCGACGTACTGCGTATGCATCGCGACGCACACAACGTGATTGCCAACCACCCCGGCGTTCCTGTCGAACTAGTCGAGGCCGGTTTCGCTGCATGGGGTGCTGCTGTGCGTGATGGCGAGGAGTACGGCGTGCGCAACGCGCAGGCCTCGGTGCTGGCGCCCACCGGCACGATCGGTCTGATGATGGACTGCGACACCACCGGTATCGAGCCCGACCTCGGTCTGGTGAAGCTGAAGAAGCTCGTCGGCGGCGGCAACATGACCATCGTCAACCAGACGATCCCGCGGGCGCTGCGCAAGCTGGGCTACACCGAGCAGCAGATCGCCGACGTCGTTGCCTACATCGACACCGAGAAGAGCATCCTCGGCGCCCCGCACCTCACCGCCGATCACGTGCCGGTGTTCGCCTGCAGCATGGGCGATAACACCATCCACTACGAGGGTCATGTGCGGATGATGGGTGCCGTGCAGCCGTTCATCTCGGGTGCCATTTCCAAGACCGTCAACATGCCCGAGGAAGCCTCCATCGAAGATGTGGAGAAGCTGCACCACCTGTCGTGGCAGCTCGGCCTGAAGGCCGTTGCCATCTACCGCGACAACTGCAAGGTGGGTCAGCCGCTCAGCACGGCCAAGAAGGACGGCGCCGAGGAGACCCCGGCTGTCGCGGCGCAGGCCACGCAGGTCATCGAGCGCATCGTCGAGAAGATCGTGCACCAACCGATCCGCCAGAAGCTGCCCCGCACTCGCAGCGCCCGTACGTTCGAGTTCCGTGTGGCCGACTGCAAGGGCTTCGCCAACATCGGCCAGTACGCCGATGGTCGCCCCGGCGAGATCTTCCTCACGGTGTCCAAGCAGGGCTCCACGCTCAGCGGCATCATGGATGCCTTTGCCAAGAGCATCAGCTACGGCTTGCAGTACGGAGTGCCCATGCGGGCCTACGTCGAAGCGTTCACCAACATGCGCTTCGAGCCGGCCGGTATGACCGACGACCCGGACATTCGCTTCGCCTCGTCGATCATGGACTACCTGTTCCGCCGCCTGGCACTCGAGTACATGACCTACGACGAGCGCGCCGAGTTGGGCATCTTCTCGGTCGACGAGCGGCTGCAGCCCACGCTGCCGGGTGTGGAGGAAGCAGTGTGGGAGACCCGCACCGGTAGCGATGTCGCCGCTGATCCGAAGACCATCCCGTCGGCTGGCGAGTTGCTGGCGCAGATGGAGTCCGGTACCGCTCCGGTGGCGCCGAACAACGACGTCACCAACCCCAGTGGTCTGCCGCGTCAGTTGGAAGTCACGCCCAAGCCCACGGTGCGTCACAGCGACGCCCCGATGTGCATGCAGTGCGGTGTGCAGATGGTGCGCGCGGGCAGTTGCCACGCATGCCCTAGCTGTGGCAGCACCAGCGGCTGCAGCTGACCCGTCTCGTCTCGGAACACTTCGGTGTCCTGACATGTGGGACTTCCGGCCCGGGAGGAATCCGCATGTCAGGTTCACGATGGAGGTGACAAGGAGGCATCCGTGAAGGTCACCGCCCTACGTGTGTGGGCCCTGTGGGCCGCGTCGACCCTGTTGCTGCTCGTCACCTACAGCCGGTTGCCACCAGAACGCTTGTACCGCGTCAGTAACAGCGGTATCGGCGGAGGTGTCGGCCGAGCGTTGGTGTACGTCGCGTTCCCGGTGTCGCTGGTCGCGATTGCGCTCGTTGGCGTCACCTACGGGTCCATCGTGCATCGCTGGCAGCGCGTCGCTGCACTCGTATCGGTCGCCCTGTGCTGCACGGTCATGACAGGGATGATCGACCCGAATGATCTCGATTTCAGACCGGTCAATCTGTTGCCCGTCGCTGGCGTGGTGCTGGCGGCGGTCGTGACCACTTCGACGCGATGGCCCGGTGTGGTCTGTGGGCGTTCGACGCTCGTGGCGACGGCCGTGTTGGGAGTGTTGTCGTTGCCGTGGATTGCGGCGCACGCCGGGTTCTCTCTTCCCGGGCGGCTGTTTCTGACCAAGCAGTTGGTCACGGAGGCAGGTGAGCCTGGGCTGGTTCCGGCCGTGCACCTCGGCGACCATCACGGCCTCTACTCAGCGCTCATCGTGGTGACGGTCCTTGCCATGTGGCGAGTACCTCGCGGACTTCCGCGCACCGCTGGGCGACGGTTGGTGCAGGGCTATATGGCGTTGCTCTTCGCGTACGGCCTTGTGAACATGGCGCAGGACTTCTGGGGCGAGCAGATCGCCACACGTGGTTGGACGAACTGGATGATTCCCGACGCGCTCGAGCCGGGTGTCTCGGCGATCTGGGCACTCATCGTGGCCGGCACGGTCGTGGCCTACCGATTGCCGCTGCAGGAACGGATCAGTCCGACGGTTCCGGACCGGACGCTCAGCCGCTGAACAGGAGTATCGCCGCTACAAAGAGCGCGATCGTTCCGAGCACCAGGGCAACGATTGCTGCTCCCATTGTTCCTGCGGCCCGAAGGGTCCTGATCGCGGCCAACACGACGACACCGAGCGCGATCGCACCCACGCCGCCGACGAGGGCGATGCCCACCTCAACCCAGAACGAGATCTCATCGTGGTTGCCCAGCTTGTTGCCCTGCATCGCAGGCGGAACCGTCATTCCGGCCCCACTGAGGACCAATGCGGCAGCGGCCAGCCGATGACACGTGCGGAGCTGAATCCCTGGGCGTCGGCGGAGCGGCTCCCGGCGATCTTGGAGAGTGGGCGGCGGGAATGGCGCCCGGAGTTGCTCTGATGGATTGGTCGGGTGTGGAGAAACCATGGCAGCCACCCCT
Source organism: uncultured Acidimicrobiaceae bacterium (assembly GCA_903919215.1). GTDB lineage: Bacteria > Actinomycetota > Acidimicrobiia > Acidimicrobiales > Ilumatobacteraceae > UBA668. The sequence continues at coordinate 7,382 of CAIXHI010000503.1, read as the reverse complement.
GGTCGTTGCGCTCTGCCTTCGGTGTGCACCATCTACATTCCTCTCGTCGTCCACCGATGTTCAGGGGACTTGTGCCCTCAACCGGGTGCACGCCAGCCGGTGCGCTGACGATGAACGGCGAGAACGCCGGAACTCGGGATAGCTTCGAACGATGCAACGTGGAAACCTACTCAGCCCCTTCGGTGTGATGGTGTCGGCCGCAGCGGCCTTCGCTCCGGTGGCGATGGCGACGGTGGCGCACGCCGATCAGCCGACGCAGGATGAGGCAGGACACTCCGATCACGTCGAGGAGTCGACCAAGCTCGGCGTGTGTGCCCCCAACCTGGGTGGAGTGAAGATTCCGGCGCGGTCCCTGGTTGGTTACCTCGGCGACGTTGAGACCGGCAACGGTGCGTTCAACAAGGTGAATCATCGCGAGGTGGAGCTCGACTTCCGGCTCATCAACCTGGATGACAACTGTGTGGAGTCCGAGTCCTCGCTGGTCACCACTACCGTCCGCGAGGTCGCGTGCGAGGATCCGAGCGTGGTGCTGAATCCGTCGCTCCCTGCGCTCGAGAGCATCGATTTCAGGGAGAGCCAGCGGCGCTTCAGCGCGGAGTTCTCGCTGCCGAAGGGGAAGCGCTGCTACTCAATCACGACTGAGGCCCCTGGAGCCACCAAGATCTCCGCGCTGTTCCGCTCGAGGTGACGACGACTCCCTCGCCAGGTGCCGCACGGCCGACGTTCGCCGGCGAGTGGGCGCTGCGCACCTCGTCGCTGTCCGGCGGGCGGTGGCAGGTCAGCCTGCACCTCGGTGATCAGTTTCCTGATGGCGCGGTCGTGGGACCAGACGCGAGTATCAGTGCGCGTCCCGATCAGCGCGTCGCGTGTCGCGCCGACCTCGACGACCAGCGCCGATCGCAGGTGATCGTCAGTAGTTGGGCCGTGTCGGGCGCTCCCGACCTGTGGTTCGTCGATGTGCCCAGCGTGGAGAAGGGAGCGCACTGTCGAACGCTGGTTGCCTTCGACACGGCGGACCTGGCCGACGGCACCGTCATCAGCAACTCCGCCTTCTTCACGATGCCAGTGGCAAGCGAGCAGCAGGTGGGAGCGGTGAAATGGCGGACTGAGGACGCGTTCATCGAACAGATCTATGTTGCGCCCGAGCATCGCCGCCGCAATATCGCCCGCAAACTCGTGTACACAGCAGCTGGGTTTCATCGTCACCAGGGATGGCCCGGGTTCATGCACGTCGGCGGGCTACGTACCGAAGCCGCCGAGCAGATCGTCGACGCGATCGTTCGACTCCCCAGTCGGGTTGCCTCTCGTTCCGAGCAGGCGGTCATCTACGACCCGATGACCGGTGAGCTCGCGCCATGAGCTGAGGGGTGGCGCGTCAGCGGACGGTGCAGGCGTCGATGTCGCCGATGGTGTAGCCGACGAAGTCGTAGATGGCCACGGTGGCGTTCGCCGGAGCAGCACTGATCACTGGATGGAGCGCGTCGGCGTGGCCGCGGGCGACCCACCAGACGTGACACGGTAAGTCTGTCGCGGCCGCGTGTTCAGCGATGATGACGCCCGGAGGTGCTCTCCAGTAATAGCTGAACGCTGTTGCCTGTTGCGCCGTGTCGAACACCACGGCCTGATCGGCGTGTACGAACTTGGTGAGGAACTGCCCGGGAGCTCGTAGGTCTTCGGGCCGCTCGCTGTCGGTGAACAACGGGCCGCGCATCCCGGCCAGGCTGAGCGCTCCCAGCATCCACGGCACGGCGACCCGCAGATCGTGCCCGGTGCGCACCCGGGTGAGCAACGCATCACCCGCGCGCACGTACCCCGCGGTGGCGCCCAGGGCAGCGAGTGGGAACACACCAGCGAGATAGCGCGCTACGAACACTGGCTTCAGGAGCGACACGCCGAGCAGCACGCCGACGGCTGCCACCACGCTGGCCAGGACGACTTCGAGGGCGATATCGGGGTTGCCGCTCCGCCGTCGGCGAACGAGCGTGACGGCAAGAACGACGAGACCGATCACGCAGCACGCTCGCCAGTTCGATCCGCCGCACGCGACCGCTGACTGCATGTTCAGCCGATGCATCGTGGTGTGTGGGATCCAGTCGATCTGTCGGCTGGTGAGCAATGCGGGAACGAATGGACCGAGCAGGACCGCCGCGACAGCACCGGCGATGAGCAAGTGCCGACGTCGCGCACGTTCAGTGACGAGCGGTCCGGCGAACGACAACTGTGCCAGCACCGCACCGGCGGAGAACACCACGAGTGCCAGCGCAGCGCCCGCGCTTGCCCCGTACATCACCGCTCGGCGGCGGGTGGGTTCTGTTCGCAGTTGCAGGAACAACGTGGTGCTGACCACCACGGAACACATCGCCCACGAATAGGCCCGCAGTTCGGTGAGGTCGTAGAGGAAGATCGGGTTGCACAGCACCGCGACGCATGCCACTGCGGCGACCCGTCGATCGATGAACCTCGCGGCCAGCAGGTACAACGCGGCCAGCGTCAGCGCGCCGCCGGTGACCGACAGCATGCGCAACCACCACTCGGATTCACCGAGTCGTTCCCACGCCCACAACGCGAGGTAGTACGGCCCCATTCCGGCCTCGTGACCGAGGAGGCGCACGAGTCCGCCGAAGGACTGACGAACCACGGCAGCGGTGTAGGCCTCATCGAGCCAGAACGCAGTGTCGCCGGCGCGGGTGGCACCGAGGGCGATCGTGAGCACGGCCAGCGCGGTGGCGACGGTGCGATCGCCGACACGTCGCTCGACCATTCGGGCATGGTACCCCAGGCATATTCGACTCCAGTTGACGAAGCTGTCAGAATCGCAGTGGCGTCGGGTAGGCCGACTGGGGAAGGGACACTGGGGACATGGATCTGCAGCTCAAGGGCAAGCGCGCGCTGGTGACCGGCAGCAACTCGGGTATCGGCAAGGGCATCGCCAAGATGCTCGCCGACGAGGGGGTGTCGGTGGTGCTGCACGGCCGCAACGCCGAGCGCCTCGAAGCGGTGCGCGCCGAGTTTGCCGCAGCGGGCCGCACGGTCGCCGCAGCGCAGGGCGACCTCTCCACCGATGAGGGCGCAGCGAAGGTGGCCGACGCCGCGCTCGCCGCGTTCGGCGGCATCGACATCTTGGTCAACAACGCTGGCGGCGGCTCCGAGGAGAAGGCGGTCAACTGGTTCGACGTCGCGCTCACTGAGTGGCTCGCGACGTACGAGAAGAACGTGCTGGCCGCCGCCCGACTGATCCACCGGTTCGCGCCGACGATGAAGGAGCAGCAGTGGGGCCGCATCATCCAGATCGGCAGCATGGCGGGCACGATTCCCACTTCGGCGCAGCCCGACTACGGCACGGCCAAGGCAGCGATGCTGAACATGACGATGAGCCTGTCGAAGAACCTGAAGGGCAGTGGCGTCACCGTCAACATGGTGACGCCGGGGATGATCATGACCGAGGGGCTGGTGGAGTTCCTCACCAACTTCGCTGCCAAGCGCGGCTGGGAAGGGATCGATCAGGCGGCCGAGTACGTGCTGAAGGGCACCGGCCAGACCGTGCTGCGCATCGGCCAGCCGGAGGACATTGCCTTCGCCGTCACCTACCTCAGCAGCCCGCGGGCCGACTTCGTCAATGGTGTCAACATGCATCTCGACGGTGGCGGCACCGCCAACATCTACTGACGCCTGCGGGCTACCAACCCAGGCGTTCGATGGACGCAGTGCCGTGCTCGAGCTCGTCGACGAACAGGGCGACAACGTCGTTCACCGTCGCATCGTCGACGCCATTGGCGCGGGCCATCCCGCCATGGGTCAACATCAGCAGCATGCCCATCTTGGCGCGGAAGGCGCGAACGGCGCGCTCGTTATAGCCGAGACGCTGGACGAAGTGTTCGCTGAGTGCGTCCATCTGCTCATTCACCTGGTCGGCGAATCGCTCGGCAGGTACGCCCAGCGCCAGCAAGTACTGCACCACCGTCAGCCGAATGCGGATCTCGGGATCGTTGATGATCGCTCGCGGGTCGGGGTTCGCCCAGTGCCGCTTGGCTCGTTGGGACAACTCCTCGGTGACGGCGATCAGCATCTCCTGCTGGCTGCCGAAGTAACGGGCGACGTAGCTCTGGTTGACGCCAGCGCGGGCGGCGATCTCGCGGTAGGTCACTGCGTTCACCGGCAGATCATGCATCATTTGGATCGCCGTGCGGATGATCAGCTGCTTGGTCTCCGGCTGCGCCAATCGTAGGCGGGTGCGGCGCTCGACGAACGGCGCTGGTGCGGTGAGCGTCATGCGGTTCCTCGATCCAGCACGACGGCCCAGTCGACGGCGACCGGCCGGGGGGCCGCATGCGGCGCCGCATCGCGGTACACGAAGCGAACGGCGCCCGTCACTAGGTCGCCAAGGGCCGCGAACACGCCGATCAGCGACACGACGGCCCACAACGTGGTGGAAGCGTTCAGCGACGCGAATGCTGCATGCCACCAACGATGGGCGTTGAGGTCCTTGTTCACGGTGTACACAGAGAACCCGATGAGCGCCAGGGGGAGGGCGATGAATGGGGCACGGGTACGTGTACGGCTCTGCTGCTTGGGTGTGCGCGCGAAGGCGATCTTGCTACCGGTGATCGCCTGGCCTATCGACCTCAACGTGCCAGCAAGGTTGATGGCCAGCAGCACCATGTTGAAGCCGTAGATACGCGCGACGTCGCGGCGGTGATAGCCGCAGTCGTGTAGATCGTCGGCCTGGGCCAGGAAGTACGGTGCGGCGCAGAGGACTACGAGCGGACTGAGCAGCGTCTCTGAGAAGGGGAACACGAGCACCAGTACCAGGCAGATGCTGCTCCACGCGATCGAGCTCAGGTACGTCAGCCGCAGAAAGTACTCGGTGAAGGTCATCGGCGACGCCGAACCCTTGCGGGAACGCCACTGGTTGACGAGCTTCGGCAGGATGATCAGGCCTCCGTCGGCCCACCGCTGGCGTTGGATCGCGAGGGAACCGAAGTCGGGCGGAGTGGCGCTGTAGCTGAGCCGCTCGCCATAGTTGAACAGGGTCCAACCGTGGCTGCCGAGATCGATACTCGACTCGGTGTCCTCGATGACGGTGCGGTCGTGGATGTAGCGCACGACAGGTATGCCGTGCTCGATCTCCGTGGTGGCGATGTCGTCGAGCGCTGTACGCCGCAGGATGGCGTTGGCGCCGACCCAGTAGGTCGCCCCGTAGTGGGTGAGGCCTTGGTGCACGCGGTGCTGCAGGTCGGTGGTTGCGCCGGCCAAGCGCTCGAGGCGGGTGGGTGCTCCAGGGAACGCGCTGTACGGCGTCTGGGTCACGGCCATGCGCTCGTTCTCCGGCTGCTCCATGATGTGCACGAGGCGCAGGCAGTACTCGGGCAGCAACACGCTGTCGGCGTCGAGGGTCAGCACATAATCGGTCCGCGGCACGACGAGGTCGGCCTTTGGACCGCTGGTGACCGGGACGAGGTTGGTGAGCCCAGCGCGGTTGGAGATCGTGTATTCGCCACCCATCAGCGACAGGTAGCTGTTGAGGTTCATCGCTTTGTTCGGTTCGTGGGACAGCGACGCGAACCGCTTGCGCTGGAACGCGGACACCCTGGCGGTGAAGACGCGCACGAGACGCAGGTGCAGTTGCCGGGCACGCTCGACGGTGAACTCGACGCCCTGCTCGGCAGCAACGTCGATCGCTGCCGCCACGTTGCGGAACTCGTCGGCGAGTCGGCCGACGACCTGATCGGCGAGGAAGTCGTCGGTGTGGTCGACCCGGACGACAGTGGCGGCGATGTCATCGAGTGAGTCAGCGGCCTCGCTGTAGGCCGTGGCCAGGTCGGTCAGTTCGTCGTTGTTCGCCGTCCAGCGGCCGCGAGTGTTGTTGTCGAACGCCGCCAGCAGGTTCCGGGCTGCCGCCGCAGGACCCGCGAGCAGTCGGTTCAGTTCCCATGGAAGGGAGAGTGCTCCGTCGAGCAGGACGCGGTCGTCCTCGGTGGTGGGGTTCGCCGGGTCGTCGACCAAGAGCACGATCGACATGTCGTCGTACTCCTGGAGTGCCGCCGACAACAGTGTCTGGCGGATGACGCGGGTGTCCTCGCGGTACGACGGCACCAGCACGGTGAGCGACGGCGACCCGTCGGCGAAGTGGGCGTCGAGATCGACTCGGGTCGTTCGTGTGTGCTGGCTGCTGCGGTACAGGAAGCCCTGACGGGCGATCAGATAGGCGAGCGCCGAAGTGGAGAGGGCGGCCACGATCACGAGGTACACCACCATCGGGAGCACCGTCGACCAGGTCGGCGGTCGATCGAGCAGTTCGATCTTCAACGTTCGTAGGGTGTACGCGAGCCAGGCCAACGACGTGACCCAAATGGCACCGCGGTTGGCGCCCATCGAACGTTGGCTGGCCTTCGGTGGTGCGGTGGGCAGGGCTTCGGCGCGGACGTCGCCGCCCCACTGTCGGCGGCGGCGGGTGGTGGCGAAGGCGGTGCTCATGACGAGAGTCCTTGTGCGGTCGTGGTGGTGGTAGTGGTCGAGCTGTTGTTGGTCGAGCTGTTGTTGGTGGCGTGGGCCAGGTCGGCGGCGCCGGGCGTGACCGCGCTCCAGGTGGTATCCCACGGGTTACCGGCCGTCGCTCCCGGTTCTTGCCCAATGACGTACCACTTGGCTTCGTAGGCGGCACCGTGGTGCAGCACGCGAGAACCGGCCTGGTATGGGGTGGTGACCACCCACTCGGGGTACACGCCGAACGGGATGGTGGTCGTCGTCGGAGGTGTGTCGGTGGGTAGCACCGGACCGACGAGCGACCATGGCGTATCCCATGGGTTCACCTTCGGTGCGTCGGGCGGCTGGCCCTGACTCCACCACGCCGCTTGGTACACGTTGCCGTGCCAGACGATCTTCGCGCTGCCGCTGTAGCCCGTGCTCGGGTTCCAGATCGGGTACGGAGCGGTGGCCGGGTCGTCTGGTACGAGTTTCGTACGCGAGGACGCCTGCCCAACGGTGTCGGGGAGTGTCGAACCGGCGGATCCCTCCGCCTGGGCGGTCGCGATGTCCGCGACGAACAAGTTGGTGAAGGCGCCGACGGTCTGCTCGACACCGCTGCACCCGTTCTGCGCGACGCCGGCATCGATGTCCGGGCCGCACGGCGCGTCACGGTTGATCGACCACAGCGACAGGCGCCCGAGTCCGCGGGTGTGGGCAAAGCCGAGCACTCGGTCCGCGTCGTCCAGGCCGAAGACCTCGGTGCGGATGTCGTTGCGGCCGATCATCACAGTGGCACCAAGATGGGCCCACAGTTCGTCGTTGCTCAGGTCGATGCCATTCGCGGAGAAGGCGTCACGCACTTGCGCGGCCGTGGCCGACAACGCTTCGATGGTGGCCTCCGACATGGTCATCCCGGC
>CAIXHI010000502.1 GCA_903919215.1 uncultured Acidimicrobiaceae bacterium | reverse complement strand
TTCCGTCGGTCTACTGCTGCGGCGCTTCGCGTGGCAACGCAGCACCGCCCTTGCGTTCGTCATCGTCGGCTCGGTGTTCCTGCTGTTGGCGCTGCTCGGCTGGCGACTGATCGCCGAATGGGTGCGCGAACGCCGCGCCAGCCGACCGGAGTGACGCGCATCACTCGCTGACGGGTCGTTGGTCCCTACCCCAGGGGGTATCACGAGGCACAGCATGAAGGCCGAAAGAAAGGCCCGCCATGAGCAAGCGCATCGTGATTCTCGGCGGCGGCACCGGCGGCACTCTCACCGCCAACCGGCTGCATCGACACCTCAAGCACCACCCCATCGGCGACGCGGTGGAGATCACCGTCGTCGATCAGGATGACCACCACGTCTACCAACCGGGACTGCTGTTCGTCCCCTTCGGTCTGGCACAACACTCCGAGATCGTGCGGCCGCGCCAGGCGCAGCTCCACAAGGACATCACGTTCGTGCAACAGGGCATCGACCGCGTCGATCTCGAGCGCGACACCGTGGTGCTCGAAGGTGGACGGGAACTGGCCTACGACGCGCTGGTGATCGCTACCGGAGCAACGCTGGCGCTCGACGAAACCGAGGGACTCACCGGCCCTGGCTGGAACGAGAAGGTGTTCACGTTCTACGACCTTGCTGGCGCCACCGGTCTCGAGACGGCACTCGCCGAGTTCGAGGGCGGAAAGCTCGTCGTCAACGTGGTCGACATGCCGATCAAATGCCCGGTCGCCCCGCTCGAGTTCTGCTTCCTGGCCGACTGGTACTTCACCGAGCGCGGAATCCGCGACAAGGTGACCATTACCTACGCCACCCCACTCGACGGAGCATTCACCAAACCTGTCGCATCCGCCGCCCTGACCTCGTTGTTGGCGGACAAGGGTGTGCACCTGATCACCGAGTTCAACACCGGTGAGGTCGATGGCGAAGCCGGCAAACTCGTCGGCTACGACGGCCGCGAGGTGCCATTCGACCTGGCCGTCGTGATCCCATTGCACAGCGGAGCCGCCTATGTGGGGCGCAGCGAGGGACTCGGCGACGATCTGAACTTCGTACCCACCGACAAGCGCACGCTGCAGACCATCGCCAAGCCGAACGTGTTTGCCCTGGGCGACGCCACGAACGTGCCGGCGTCGAAGGCCGGTTCGGTGACCCACTTCGAGGGCGAGGTGCTGGTCGACAACATCCTGCGCTTCCTCGCCGGCGAGACGCTCAACTCCACCTTCGACGGCCACGCCAACTGCTTCATCGAGACCGGCTTCGGCAAGGCCCTGCTCATCGACTTCAACTACGACACCGAACCACTGCCCGGCCACTTCCCCACGGCGATCGGCATGCCGCTGTTGAAGGAGAGCCGCATGAACCACCTCGGCAAGCTGATGTTCCAATGGGTCTACTGGCACGCGCTGCTGCAGGGCCGCGACATCCCGGGCATCGGAGCGGACATGCCCACACGGGGCAAGGAACGCCCGGCCCCGCACACACCCGAGTTGGAGGAGACAGCAGTATGAGCACAGCAACGATGGCGGGCGTGGAAGTACGCCTGAACGACGAAGGGTTCTTCGAGGACCCGAACCAGTGGACCGAGGCGATGGCCGTTGAGATGGCCACAGCCGACGGCATCGACACGCTGACCGACCAGCACTGGACGGTGTTGAAGTTCATGCGCAAGGAGTTCTTCGAGAAGGGCACCGGCCCGACGGTGCGGCTGCTCGGCAAGACGTCCGGAGTGAGCGTGAAAGACCTGTACCTGTTGTTCCCGAAGGGCCCCGCCAAGATGGCCGCCCGGATCGCCGGGATTCCGAAGCCGAAGGGATGTATCTGAAATGGACGACACCGGCAAGATCAGCCCAGAGAAGATCACCAAGGTCAGCATCATCATCAGCAAGGGCTCACTGGAGGGCATCTACCCGGGTCTGATCATGGCCAACGGCGCCCGCGCCGAGGGGATGGAAGCGAACCTGTTCTTCACGTTCTTCGGCCTCGACGCGATCCACGCCAAGCGGATCGATCACATCAAGGTCGCCACCGTCGGCAACCCGGCGATGCACATCCCGACGCTCATCGGCAGCCTTCCGGGGATGAGCGCCCTGGCCACGCACATGATGAACAAGACGATGGACAAGCTCGACATCCCGCCGATCGGCGAGTTCATCGAGATGATCGGCGACACCGGCTGCGGCATGTACGCCTGCAAAGCCAGTGTCGACATGTTCAAGCTCACGAAGGCCGACTTCGTGCCGCAGGTGCAGGACATCATCACCGTCGGCGACTTCTACGATCTCGCCGCAGGCGGGCAGATCATCTTCACCTGACGCGTACCTCCGTGCTCAGGCGGGACGGCAAAGGGCGGCGGGTCACATGACCCGCCGCCCTTCGGCGCGTCCGGTCGAACTCGTCAGAAGCGACGGTCGTTCGTGCGCTTCTTCTCCGGGGCCTTGAACGGGGCCTCGATCAGCATCTCGAACTGAGCATCGTCGGGCTGCTTGGCCTCGTTGAGGTTCTGCAGGTACTTCTTCAGCGCCGCACGGCCGACGACGACGTGGTCGCCCTTGGCGCCGACCGAACGGGCGAGGGCATCCTTGGCCTTCTCGACGCGCTCCTTGCGCTTGGCCTTCTCCTCCTCGGAGAAGTTGCGGGCAGGCTTGGAGGCCTTCGTGGCGGCGGCGGCCTGACGGCGCGCTTCGGCTTCCTGCAGCGGGGTGAGCTTGGGCTGGGACATGGTGATCTTCCTACTTGGAGAGTTTCTACAGCGTATTGGTGATGGCGCCGGTCTCGGCACCTTGCACAAGCTTGGCGTATTTGCCGAGCACACCGGAGGTGTAGCGCGGCGGGTTCGGCTGCCAGCTGGCACGGCGGCGAGCGACCTCGCGGTCATCGACCAACAGGTCGAGGCTCAGCGCGTGCACATCCACCGAGATCTGGTCGCCGTCATGGACGAACGCGATGGGTCCACCGTCGGCGGCCTCCGGGGCCACGTGTCCGATGCAGAAACCCCAGGTTCCGCCGCTGAAGCGTCCATCGGTGATGAGCGCACAGTCGGCTCCACGGCCAGCGCCCTTGAGCGCACCGGTGATTGCGAGCATCTCGCGCATACCCGGGCCGCCCTTGGGGCCTTCGTAGCGGATGACCAGCACGGTGCCGGGTTCGATACTGCCCGCGAGGATGGCCGCCATCGCACCGTCCTCGTCGTCGAACACGCGGGCCGTGCCGAGGAACTTCTTCTGCGCGGCGCTGAGACCGGCCACTTTGACGACGGCGCCCTTGGGTGCCAGCGAACCGGTGAGCACGACAATGCCGCCTTCGGCATTGATCGGCGCGCTCAGTGGGTGCTCCACCACGCCGTCGGGGGCCGGCGGATCGATCTCGGCCAGGTTCTCGGCCATGGTCTTGCCCGTGACCGTGAGGCAGTCGCCGTGCAAGAGACCGGCGTCGAGCAGGTGCTTGAGCACCACAGGCACGCCACCGACGCGATCGAGGTCGCTCATGTGAAACTTGCCGCCGGGCTTCATGTCGGCGATGTGCGGCACCTTCATCGCAATCCGGTTGAAGTCGTCGAGGCTGAGCTCGACCCCGGCTTCGTTGGCGATGGCCAGCAGGTGCAGCACGGCGTTGGTGCTGCCACCGAGGGCCGAGGTGACGGCGATGGCGTTCTCGAACGCCTTCTTGGTCATGATCATGCGCGGCGTAATGCCGAGGCGCAGCAAGTTGACGACCGCCTCACCGGCCATGCGCGCATCGCTCTCACGGCGACTGTCGATCGCCGGCGGCGACGCGGTGCCGGGCAACGACATCCCGATGGCCTCGGCAATCGAGCTCATCGTGTTGGCGGTGAACATGCCGCCACAGGCGCCTTCACCGGGGCACGCCGAACGCTCGATCTCGCCGAGTTCTTCCTCGGTGATCGTGCCACGGGCGCACGCACCGACGGCCTCGAACACACTGGTGATGTCGGTGGCCTCACCGTTGTGGCTACCAGGCATCGTGCTGCCGTTGTAGACGAACACACTGGGAAGGTCGAGGCGGGCGGCCGCCATGAGCATGCCGGGGATGCTCTTGTCGCAACCGGCGAGGCCGACGAAACCATCCAGACGCTCGGCGTGCATCACACACTCGACGGAGTCGGTGATGACCTCACGGCTGACCAGCGACGCACGCATCCCCTCATGGCCCATGCTGATGCCGTCGCTGACGGTGATGGTGCCGAACTCCATCGGGAAGCCACCAGCCGCGCGCACACCGACCTTGGCGTGCTCGGCGAGCTTGCGCAATGTCATGTTGCACGGTGTGACTTCGTTCCACGAGGAGGCGATGGCGACCTGCGGTTTCTGCCAGTCGTCGTCGGTCATGCCGACGGCGCGCAACATGGCGCGAGCGGGTGCCTTCTGGAAGCCATCGGTGACATCGCGACTGCGCGGCTTGACGTCGACAGGCGTGCCAGCGGCAACGGGCGAGGCATCGGGGGTTGCAGACATGGGGGCGAGCCTACTGCGGAGCCTGATGAGTATGAGCATGAGCAGCGCGAGCAGTACGCCCGAACCACCGGTCACCCAGCGCAGGCCGATCGTGTCCGCCAGGCGGCCCTGGAGGAGGGAACTCAGCGGATACAGCAGACCGAGCACGAACGCGTTGACCGCCAGCACCCGACCGCGCAGATGGTCGGGTGCCAGCTGCTGGGCCGTACCGGAGAAGCAGGTGAACGCATAGCCGTAGGTCAGCCCGACGAACGCCAGCGCCGGAACCGCCGCCCACAGACCAGGAGCTGCCCCGTACAACACGAGCATCGGGCACATCGCGCTGATCGCTCCGAACATCACCCGCGGTAGGCCGAACCGCTTGCTGACCGTGCCCAGCGTGAACGCAGCCGTGACCGCGCCGACACCTTGGGCACCCACCAGCAATGCGGTGGCGGCCGACCCACCACCGAAGACGTTGGTCGCCATTTGGGGCACGAAGGCGATGAATGGCGACGCCACTGCGATCGTGGCGACCATCAGCACCAGCATCGAGCGCATCGCCGGCGTGGCCCTGGCGAACCGCCACCCGTCGGCGAGCGCACCGAACACCGGCCGCTTCTCCCCCGGCGCTTGGCTCAGCGACACCATCGAGACGGCCACGACCACCGCCAAGAAGCTGGCAGCGTTACACCACAGCGCAACACCGATGCCACCGATGGCGATTGCTCCGGCAGCGATCGCTGGGCCGACCACGCGGCCGATGTTCCACTGCGCGTTCGACAACCCGACAGCGGCGACGAGTTGGTCACGCGGCACGAGCGCTGGCATCGCCGTCTGGAACGACGGGAACGTGAACGCTGAAGCACACCCACCCAGGAAGCTGACGATCGCGATACCTCCCGGGGTGGCCGTGCCACCGCCCACCCAGACAGCAAGCACGGCAGCGATCACGGCCGAGCAAAGGCTTCCGATGATGAGCACGCGTCGTCGGCGCAGACGGTCGGCCATTGCCGACCCGATCGGACCGAGCACGGCGCTGGGCAGGAAGGCGGCAGCAGCGACGATGGCCGACCAACTGGCCTTCCCGGTGGTGTCCGCGACGTAGTAGCCGAGGGCGACCGCCTCCATCCACGTCCCGATGTTGGACACCAGTGCGCCGGCCCAGATCAGCGCGAACGGCCGCGACCGGAATGGAGCGAGCGACGCGGAGGCCATCGGGGGTGACGCTACCGGCGGCCCGCCCGGCCTGGGCTTCACAGCAACTTCCCAGCAAGCTCACACGTCCCCCAAAGGGGTGCGGCGCACCATCTGTTCATGACGCTCATGGACCTTCGACCCGAGACCACGCAGGTGCCTGGCACCGGACCGCTCGTGGACATCGTCATCCCCGTGTACAACGAGGCGAGCGCACTGGCGGACAGTGTGTCCACGCTGCGCGAGTATCTCTGCAACCACTTCCCCTTCACGTGGCGGATCACGATCGCCGACAACGCCTCGACGGACACGACGTGGGTGATCGCCTCCGAACTGGCGCTGACACTCGACGGCGTGCGGGCCATCCACCTCGACAAGAAGGGGCGCGGCCGTGCGCTGCGCACCGCATGGACGGACAACGATGCCTCGATCGTCGCCTATATGGACGTCGATCTCTCGACTGGCCTTGACGCGTTGCTGCCGCTGATCGCTCCCCTCGTCAGCGGCCACAGCGATGTGGCCATCGGCTCGCGCCTTGTCCCGGGCTCCCTCGTGGCCCGCGGACCCCGGCGCGAGTTCATCTCCCGCACCTACAACGCCATCCTGCGCACAGTGTTCGGCAACGGCTTCAAGGATGCACAGTGCGGGTTCAAGGCGATCCGTCGCGAGGTTGCCGACCGACTGCTGCCGCTGGTGCGCGACAACGAGTGGTTCTTCGACACCGAGTTGCTCCTGCTGGCGGAGCGCAACGGCCTGCGGGTGCATGAAGTGCCAGTGACGTGGATCGACGACCCAGACAGCCGCGTGGAGGTCGCCAAGACGGCACGCGACGACCTCAAGGGCGTCGCCCGCCTGGCCAACGACTTCGTCCGTGGACGAGGTACGACCGATCTCGGGCCAGCAACTCGGCCTGGTTTGTCCGCCGGTGTCGGTGCGATCAGCATCGTCGCTGGCTTCAGACGTGTGCGCAATTGGGTGTGCCGGCCGGCGCGCTGAGTCACAATGAACTCCATGTCACCGTCGGCTGCATCGAAACCACGTGTGCTCGTCGTCGATGACGAGGACAACATCTCGTTCCTCGTCGAGTCGGCGCTACAACTCAACGGAATCGACACGGCCAAGGCTGCTGACGGGCATCAGGCGCTCGCCATGGTGCGCACGTTCAATCCGCAGGCGATCGTCCTCGATGTGATGATGCCGGGTCTCGATGGGTTCGAGGTGCTGCGCCGTCTGCGCAGCGATGGCGTGAAGGTGCCAGTGCTGTTCCTCACCGCCCGAGACGCAGTCGACGACCGGGTGCACGGTTTGACCATGGGCGGCGACGACTACATCGTCAAACCGTTCGCGATCGCCGAACTCGTCGCCCGTGTGCGATTAGCGCTGCGCCACGCCGGCACCGTCGAGGACGGCGGCGTGCTGTCGTTGGCCGACCTGGAGATGGATCAACAGGCTCACCGTGTCACCCGGGCCGGACAGCCAATCACGTTGTCGCCCACCGAGTACAAGCTGTTGCGGTACCTGTTGTTGAACAGTGGGCGAGTGCTCAGCCGGGCACAGATCCTCGATCATGTGTGGAACTACGACTTCGGGGGCGATGCATCGGTCGTGGAGACGTATATGAGCTACCTGCGCCGCAAGGTCGACACAGTCCAACCGAAACTGCTGCACACGGTGCGCGGAGTTGGTTACACACTGCGGGTCGAGCCATGAAGCTGCGCACACGCCTGTCACTTGGGCTGGGCGCGATCGCTGTCGCGTTCGCGGTCACCGGCTACCTCGTCGCCACCACCCAGCACCGATATCTCACCGAGCAGGTCGACCGCGATCTGCAACGATCGCTGCCGGTGGCGATGGGCGTCCTCGGGAACCACGTCGGCCCCGTCCCACCCGATGATGGTGCATCGCTCAGCAAGCTCTACATCGGACACCTCAGCACCGACGACACGCTCGTCACGTTCGTACAAGGGCAGAGCACCACCGGCGCCCCCGACATCACCGTCGCAGTCGCACGCGTCCACGTTCGACCGGGCTCGTCGGAACCCTTCACCGTGGACGGTGTGGGAACCTCTGAGCGGTGGCGCGTCCTGATCGCCGCTCGCCCGCAGAGCGATGGCTTCGAGATCATCGCCCTCTCGCTGGAGAGCACCGACGCGGCCTATCAACGACTGCTGATCGCGACCGGTGTCGGTGCGGTCGCCGTGGTCGCGATCATTCTGTTGATCGCAGCGTGGGTGATGCGCCTCGGCGTACGCCCCATCCGGGAGATGACCGCGACTGCGGACGCGATCACGTCCGGCGCGACCGGTGCCCGGATGGCGAGTTACCCGGCCGGCACCGAGGCCGCCCATCTCGCCAACGCGTTCAACTCGATGCTCGACGAACGCGACGAGGCCGATGAGCGACTGCGCCAGTTCGTCGCCGATGCATCGCACGAACTGCGCACACCGCTCACCAGCATCCGCGGGTACGCCGACCTGTATCGGCAGGGTGGGCTACACGACAACGACCGACTGGACGACGCGATGCGCCGCGTCAGCGGTGAGGCCGAGCGGATGGGCGCGATCGTCAATGATCTGCTGCTGCTCACCAACCTCGATCGCGGGCTGCAACTGCGTCTCGAACCGTTCGACATCGCGGACGTGCTCGCCGACGCCGTGGCTGATGCCCGGGTGGTGCAGCCGGGCCGGCCGGTCACGTTGACCACCGAGCAGTCGTTGTTCGGCACCGCGGATCGACAACGTCTGCATCAGGTCATCGCTGCGCTCGTACACAATGCGCTCGTCCACACACCCGAGGCCACCGCCATCGACGTCACGGGACGTTCGGAACTGGGTGGTGTGGTGATCGAGGTCATCGATCACGGCGCTGGCATGGACGATGAGACTGCTGCCCGCGCATTCGAGCGCTTCTACCGCGGCGATCCCTCGCGGTCGCGTCACAACGGTGGCAGTGGTCTGGGTCTGGCGATCGCGAAATCGATCGTCGAGGCGCACGGTGGGCGTATCGCCTTGCACACGGCGCCGGGTGCCGGATGCCGGTTCACCGTCACCCTGCCCGGGCCGCTGGTCAGCCCTTCTTCTGGTTGAGCAACGCCGTCACGAGCTTGCCGTCGGCCTTGCCCTTGCTGGACTTCATCACCAGACCGACGAGGGCACCCATCGCTTTCCCGTCACCGTTGCAGAACTTCTGCCAGGCATCGGGGTCGGCGGCGATGGCGTCGTCGACGAGCGTCTCCAACGACGAGGTGTCCAGTGCTTCGAAGCCCTTGGCGGCGGCAATCGCGTTCGCATCGCCGCCGTTGTTGGCGACAATCTCAGCGAGCACGGCCTTGGCTTGTGTGGCGGTGAGCTTGCCACCGACCTCCAGGGTCGTGAGCCGGGCAAGGTCGGCAGCAGGCACCTGCGGTGTGGCGGACTGGTCGGCGAAGGCTTCCTTCACGTGCACGAGCGCGCGGGCGGCATCGCCACCCGCCGCGGCGACGGCCAACACGTAGTCGTCCTGACCGCGCTCGACGACCGAGCTGACCGCCTCACTGTCGACCGCCTGGCCGGTGGCTGCAGAGAGCCGAGTGCGGCGAGCAGCAGGCAACATGGGCAGCGCCGCGCGGACGCGCTCGATCCATTCGGCCGAGGGTGCCAATGGCACGAGGTCGGGTTCGAGGAAGTAGCGGTAGTCGTCCGCGTCCTCTTTGGTTCGCAGCGTGTGCGTGCGGCCGTCGGTCTCGTCCCA
>CAIXHI010000501.1 GCA_903919215.1 uncultured Acidimicrobiaceae bacterium | reverse complement strand
GTGTATCTCGACGGTGGCACTGCGGCAGCATTCGCACTGGTCGAGCGGTTGGTCGCCCACCGCATGACGAGCGCTGCGCTGCGTCTCGACCGGCTCGACTACAAGACCGTGCTGCAGGAACTGACTGCTCGGATCCACGACAGTGCACCGGTCTACGTGCTCAGCGAGTCGGGCCCCGATCACCAGAAGCAGTTCTTCGCCACGGTGATCGTTGCCGGCGAGACACTCGGCAAGGGCGAGGGGCGCTCGAAGAAGATCGCTGAGCAGGCTGCCGCCGAGCAGGCCTGGATGGCGCTGTCGAACACGCCGGCAAGCTGACGGCCCGGCCACATGCCCGAACTTCCCGAGGTGGAGACCGTGCGTCGCGGTCTGCAGGCGCAGGTCGCTGGGCGGCGCATCGAGCGCGTCGAAGTTGGCCGTGAGCGCACCGTGCGCCGCACCTCGAAACAGGCACTGATCGACGGACTCACCGGGGCGACGGTTCTGTCGGTCGAGCGGCGCGGGAAGTACCTGCTGTGCCCGCTCGACACGGGTGACGAGCTGATGATGCACCTGCGGATGAGCGGCCGTCTGCTGGTGGCCGCAGCGGGGGAGGAGCGCCCGCCGCACACGCACGTCGTGATGCACCTGTCGGGCGAGCCTGCCCAGGAACTGTGGTTCATCGACCCGCGCACGTTCGGTGAGGTCGTGGTGTTCGACCCGACCCATGTGGCGCAGCAGATGCCTGAGTTGGCGAAGATGGGTGTCGATCCGATCGCCGACGGGTTGTCCCGTGCCCAGTTTGCTGCGCTGCTGCGCAGTCGGTCGCGCCAGATCAAGGCCCTGCTGCTGGATCAGCACGTGATCGCCGGCATCGGCAATATTTACTGTGACGAGAGCCTGCATCTGGCCGGTGTGCGTCACGACCGGCCGTCGGATCGCGTGACACCTCGCGAGGTCACCAAGCTGCACGCCGCGATTCTGCAGGTGCTGGGCGACGCGATCGAGGCTGGAGGCAGCACGCTGGCCGACACTCAGTACGTCGGCGTCGACGGTGTGGCCGGTTGGTTCCAGCTGTCACACCGGGTCTACGACCGCGCTGGTCAGCGGTGCATCACCTGCGGCAAGGCCGACATCCGCAAGGTGACGTTCGGCGGTCGCGGCACCCATTTCTGCCCCCGCTGCCAGCAGTAGTCGCTGCCTGTTGGGAGCCTCGGGTCGCGGCCAGTAGGGTCGGCGCACCGTGTTTCTGAAGTCGCTCACCCTCAAAGGTTTCAAGTCGTTCGCCGACGCCACCACGCTCCAGTTGGAGCCGGGCGTCACTGTTGTCGTCGGTCCGAACGGGTCGGGCAAGTCGAACGTGGTCGACGCCATTGCCTGGGTGCTGGGTGCCCAGGCGCCCAGTGCGGTGCGCAGCCAGAAGATGGACGATGTGATTTTCGCTGGTACGGCCAAGCGCCCGGCGCTCGGTCGCGCCGAGGTCACGCTGACGCTCGACAACTCGGCGGGTCTGCTGCCGATCGAGTTCACCGAGGTCACCGTCTCGCGCACCCTGTTCCGCACCGGCGAGAGCGAGTACGCGATCAACGGCGTCAACTGCCGCCTGCTCGATGTGCAGGAACTGCTCAGTGATGCCGGTGTCGGCCGTCAGCAGCACGTCATCGTCAGCCAGGGGCAGATCGATGCGGTGCTGAACGCCCGCCCCGAAGACCGTCGCGGCATCATCGAGGAAGCCGCCGGCGTGCTGAAGTACCGCCGCCGCAAGGAGAAGGCCGAACGCCGACTCGACGCCACCGAGGCCAGCCTGCTGCGTGTCCAGGATCTGCTTCGTGAAGTTCGCCGCCAGTTGCGTCCGCTCGAGCGGCAGGCCGATGCGGCCCGGCGCCACGGCGACCTCGTTGCCGAACTGAACGCGCTGAAGATCTTCCTCTCTGGACGCGAGATCTCGTCGCAACGAGCGCGTCTCACAGCACTCGCTGGCGAGCGGATCACACTCACTGCCAGCGAGCAGGAACTGCGCACCGAACTCGCCGTTCTCGACACCGGCGTGCTGGCTGCCGAGGCGGAACTCACTGCGCGCGGCGACACCGACCTCAGCGATGAGATGGTGCGTGTCGAGCAGTTGCGTGAACGTGCCCGCGGCATTGCCGCCGTGCTGGTCGAGCGGCGCCGCTCGATGGAGCGCGACCGTGGCCAACTGATGGACTCGGGTGTCGTCGCCAACCTCGAAGGTGAGGCGCAGCGCCTGCGCGACGAACTCACGTCCGTGGAAGCCGACCTCGCTGCGGTCGGTCCCGAGGCAGAGACACTCGCTGCCGAAGAGGGCACCTTCGCCGAACAACGACGCGAGACGATGGCGTCGATCGAAGGCATCTCCAACAGCACGTCTGCTGCCAGCGCGGCAGCGGAGGTGCGTGGCGAGTTGCGCAGCATGCGCACCAGCCTCGAACGGGCCGATGGCGATCTGCGTCGGCAGCGCGCCCGCGTCGAAGCGCTGCAACAGAAGGCCGAACGGCTGGAGGGTGAGTGCGAACGGCTGCGTGCCGAGTGCGAGTCTGCTCAGGCCGCCGAGGCAGCGCTGGTTGCCGATGTCGAGGCCGCCGAGGCGCGGCGTATCGCTGCTGACGCGGCGCACGACTCGATGGTCGCTTCCCGCCAGGTGACCGCCGAGGAGGCGTCGCGGTGGAAGGCCCGTGCCGAGGCGCTGAACCAGGCGCTGGAAGGCGCCCGCGCTCGCGCTGGTGCAGAGCACCTGTCGGGCGTCGACGGTGTGCTGGGCACGCTGCTCGACCTGATCGAAATCGACGAAGGCTGGGAGTCTGCCGTTGAGGCTGCACTCGGTGAAGCGTTGCAGGCCGTCGTCGTCGCCAGCCCCGACACCGGTCGACGTGCGCTGCAGTCGCTGCAGGCCAGCAATGTGCACGGTGCTGTGCTCGCGCTCGGTTCACGTGGCGGTGTAGCGAACAGTGCGCCGTCGGGCGGCGAGGCCGTTCGCCCGCACGTACGCAGCCGCCACGACGGCGTGCCGGCGCTGCTCGACGCGGTGCTCGGCAGCGCCGTGCGCGTCGCCGGCTGGGAAGCCGCGCTCGACGTCGCGCTGGCCAACCCGGCCGCGGTCGTGGTCACCTCAGACGGTGGCCGCTTCGGCCCCTCTGGCTGGCGCATCGGTGCCATCGGTGGCGGCGCGACGGCCGCTGCCCTGGAAGAGGCGCAGGAACGTTCTGCAGCCGCTGCGGCCGAACTCGCCCAGCGCGATACGGCGCTCGCCGGAGCGAAGGCAGAACTGCAGGCGGCCCGTCAGCACGAGAACGAACTGACCCGCAAGCTCGACGCTCACGATGCTGGCTTCACCGCCAACAGCGAGGCGCTGGCCCGTTCGCAGTCCGAGCGTCGCGATGTACAGGCCGAGACCGAGACCCTCCAGCGTGGTCTGGGCGACGCCGAGGAGCGTGCCGAGCGCGAGCGTGCCCGCATCGTCGAACTCGAGTCGCTGGTGCCCGCATTGGAGGCCGACGAGGCCGCCGAGGCCGAGGCCGCCAAGGCTCGCGGCGAGGCTCGCGCTCGCCTCGACGCGCAGACGGCGATCCTCAACGGTCGCCGCAAGGATCTCGAGGTGCGCAACGCCGGCC
Source organism: uncultured Acidimicrobiaceae bacterium (assembly GCA_903919215.1). Lineage (GTDB taxonomy): Bacteria > Actinomycetota > Acidimicrobiia > Acidimicrobiales > Ilumatobacteraceae > UBA668. Next base: position 31,212 of record CAIXHI010000501.1, on the reverse strand, counting down.
TCCATGAGCGCCAGGCATTCCTCGAGCGTCGCTTGGTCGAGACCGAGCGACGCCTGGAAGCCGACACTGCCGCCCGTGCGGAGGCAGCACAGCGCCGAGAAGCCGTTGAGCGCAGTCTGCAGGCGGTGGAACGCCTCGCCGCGCTGGTCGATGTGCACCGCCATTCCGTGGAAGTGCGCCACAACGAACTGCTCGAGATCCGTCGCCGGCAGAGCGATGAGGTGCGCGCGGTCGCCCAGCGGCTCGAAGGTCTGCGTCGGCGCCGTGCGGCGGCGGAGAAGGAACTGGACGAGAACCGCGAGCGCAGCCGCCGCGTGGAGATCGACGAGGCCGAGGTGCGCATGCGCCTGGAGGGTGCCGTCGAGGCGCTGCGTCGCGACCACGACCTGGAACCCGAGTACGCCGAGCAGGCGCAGTTGCCGGAAGTGCCCGAGGGCACCAACCCGGCCGCTCGGGTGCGCGACCTCGAGCGTGAGCTGCGGCTGATGGGTGCCATCAACCCGCTGGCGCTGGAGGAGTTCAACGAACTGCAGGAGCGTCACAAGTTCCTGGAAGAGCAGCTCGAGGACGTGCGCAACACTCGCCGCGACCTGATGCGCGTCATCAAGGCCGTCGATCTCGAGATCCAGACGGTGTTCTCCTCGGCCTTCGCCGATGTGTCCACCCACTTCACCAGCCTGTTCGCCACGTTGTTCCCCGGTGGTGTCGGCCGGCTGATCCTCACCAACCCCGACGACCTGTTGAACACGGGTATCGAGGTCGAGGCCAAGCCCAGCGGTAAGAACGTGAAGAAGCTGTCGCTGCTGTCCGGTGGCGAGCGCAGCCTCACGGCGCTGGCGTTCCTGTTCGCCGTGTTCCGCAGCCGCCCGTCGCCGTTCTACGTGATGGACGAAGTCGAGGCCGCCCTCGACGACGTGAACCTGCACCGCTTCCTGGGCCTGATCCACGAGTTCCGCCGCGAGGCGCAGCTGCTGATCGTCAGCCACCAGAAGCGCACGATGGAAGCCGGCGACAGCCTGCTGGGCGTCACGATGCAGCCGGGCGGCTCGTCGAAGGTCGTCGTCGAGCGCGTCTCCTCCAACGCCTGACCGGCGACAGATAGCCTCTCGCCCCAATGACGTTCATCTATCTCGTCCTCATTGCCGCAGTGCTCGTGTTCGGTGTCGGCGTGGTGCTCTGGAACCGACGTCGCGGCGCACGCCCCGCGCAGCAGCGAACCGCGGCCGCGCCCGTTGCTCCGGCCGCGCCGGTTGCTCCCGATGTCGCCGCGATCGCCGAGTCGGTGCGCGAGGCGGTCCTGCAGGTGGTGGCCGAGGCCGAGGTGGTGCACCTGGATGGCGAGCACCACCCCGAAGCGGTCGACCTTGGCGGCGAGCGGCCGACGTTCCGTTCGCGTATGGCGAAGGCCCGCTCGGCACTCACTGGCACGCTGCTCGGCATCCGTGCCCGCACCGGTATCACCAGCGACACGTGGGACGACCTCGAAGAAGCACTGCTGCGCGCCGATGTCGGCGTGCGCGTCACCGACGAACTGTTGAACGGGCTGCGTACCCGGGTGAAGGCCAAGGAGATCACCGAGCCTGGTCAGCTGCTCGATGCGCTGCAGGCGGAGATGGTGTCGCGCCTCGATGGTGCCGACCGCTCGTTGCACCTCGTACCGGGTGCGGCCGACGAGCCCAATGTGTGGTTGTTCGTGGGCGTCAACGGCGTGGGCAAGACCACCACCATCGGCAAAGTTGCTGCGCTGCAGGCACAGTCCGGTGTCAGCGTGCTGATGGCGGCAGGCGACACATTCCGCGCCGCGGCCGCCGAGCAGCTCACCACGTGGGCCGAACGCAGCGGCGCCGAAATCGTGCGCGGCAAGGAAGGTGGCGACCCCAGCTCGGTCATCTTCGACGGCATCGAGCGCGCCGCAGCGAAGGGTATCCAACTGGTGCTGGCCGACACAGCCGGGCGCCTACACACCAAGACGAACCTGATGGACGAACTGCGCAAGGTGCGCCGCGTCGCCGAGAAGGGCCGCGGTCGGGTCACCGAGGTGCTGCTGGTCATCGATGCCACCACCGGCCAGAACGGTCTCGCGCAGGCCCGCGAATTCGGTGCTGCCACGAACGTGGGCACGGATGGCTCGGGTGTCACCGGTGTGGTGCTCACCAAGCTCGACGGCTCGGCCAAGGGCGGCATCGTGTTCGCGATCGAAACCGAGCTTGGCTTGCCGGTGAAGCTCGTCGGCCTGGGTGAGACGATTCACGATCTCGTCGCCTTCGACCCGACCGAGTTCGTCGACGCACTCGTCACGCTCGACTGAGATATGCCGATCGCGCAAAACAGATCGGGTTGCCGCGCCCTTGAACGCCGTCGTCGTGTCACCTCCGCAGGACGTGGGTTGACTTCAATCTTGGGGGGTGTATTCTGAACGAAGGTTCAGAAGTGCGGAGGAGGCGAGACGTCTATGCGGAGCAGGGTCCGATCGTCTCCGACCCCGCCTACTGGGAGGGCAACATGTACTACCGGGTGACGTATCCGGCGATGTATGAGAGCCCTTACCCACTCGTCATGGCGCGAAATCGTCACCTCAGCAGCACCTACCGGTACATGTGTGTCTACTCGGGCACGTGGTGGTCCGGGGCGTCGATGTGGCTCGACTAATACAGCACCAACTGGGTCTACACCCCGAACGGTGCCGTGTCGCGGGTCCGTGCGGAGCAAGTGGTGAGAGGGTCCGACATCGCTGCCTACGGCGGTTGTCCGCCGGTGTACATCGCGTGATCCGGAGGCGACACCACATGACAAAAGAGCTCGCCACTACCAGAGTTGAAAGGAGCAGATCGATGCGAACCGCACCCCTCGTTGCGTTGGTCGTCCTTGCCGTGTCGTGCGGCGACGATCACCAGATCGCCGCGTCGCCCGTCACCTCCGCTGTGACAGCGGAGAGTGCTCCGCACTCTGTCGACGTTGGAGCGGCGGTGGATCACTCGATGCCGCTTGAGCATCTGGTCTACGGCATGATCGTGGACGATCCGGCCGGTGTAGGTGCGGTGGTGCGCATTTCGCCTGGGGACTATTCGGTGCTCTTCGACGCAGATTCAAAGGTTGGAGTCGAGTGCATGCATCGAGCAGGGTTTGACAGCTTCCCGATCGAGGTCTACACGCCGTCCGAGGTGTACAACGCGGCAAGTCGCCCTGCGTCTGAGGGATACCACGTCGGGCAAGCCAACCCTGTGGGCGAACAAACGTCGGTGGTCGACAAGTGGCTGCAGCAGACCAAGGGTGCGGCGAACGCGTGGGGCGGTGATGGCGTCTCGACGGGCTGTCTCGCCGAAGCAGCGACAGCGGTCTACGGCTCGCCGACTGGTCTGTTGGACGGTCTGGCCGACTTCAACCTCGCCCGCAATGGTTGGATCAACGCGGTCGCCGAGAATCCGGATGCCATCGCCCTCGACTCGCAGTGGTCGGCGTGCATGAAGGCCACAGGATTCTCCGCCGCCGACCCGACTGAGCCGTGGCGATCGACTTGGCCTGGCGACTCCCCGGCAGCCGGGGAAGTCGCGATGCGGGCCGCCGATCTGGAGTGCAGGTCTGACCTCGGCTACAGCGCGCGAATGACACAGATTCTCGGAGTGAAGTTCGACGATTGGAAGCGTGAGCATGCCGCTGTGGTCGTGTCGACCCGAGCGTCGATTGCCACGTGGTTGGCCAACGCCGCCGACATCGCCGGTGGTCCCTGAGCGACAACGCTGCGCCGATTCCCGAAAGATTTCAGATTTCTCGGAACCGGGCGGACCACGGCGGTCGTCTATGGCCCGAGTGGTGATCGCCACCACCCCGACCCGAAAGGATCGCCATGCTTCGCTCACGTCGCCTCGCCTTCGTCGCCGCAGCAGTCGTCATTGGACTGTCCGGCTGCGGTGATGCCGCCCGCACCACCACATCTGGCTCGGCGCCAGCCATCATCCACATCGGCGCTGCTGGCTCCAGCACACAATCTGCTGGGGCTCCCGCCGCCGACAAGATGATGATGCCGTTCACCTCGTTCAACTTCGTGGTCGATGGCACCTTGCCCGACCTCGCCGCAACCGGCAATGCCTGGAAGCTGTCGGCTGGCCAGTCGGTGGACACCGCCCGCGTGGCCACGATGGCCGAGGTGCTGGGCGTGAAGGGTGACGTCCGCACCGTTCCGGCCGATCAGGGTGGCGGCTGGCAGGTCGGCTCGGCCGACTACACCGGCGCCAGCATCACCGTCGGCGTCGACGGCATGGTCAGTTGGTGGTTCAACCCGGATCCGTCGACCACCGGCGGCAGCATCAGCGCCGGGTGTGGCACCTCCGCAGAGCCGATCGCAGTTCCCGATGCTCCGGTCAGCAGCGGCAGCGATTCTTCGGTCACCGAATCCACCATCGTCATCACACCTGCGCCGTGTGAAACGCCCGCGCCGCCGGTCGGCGTGCCCACCAAGGCCGCCGCATTGGCGAAGGCCAAGGCGCTGTTCGCCGACCTCGGCTACAACGCTGCGGACTACGAGTTCGAGACCTACGCCGACGAGTGGGGTGCCAACGTCACCGGCTTCTTGATGCTCGATGGGCACCGCAGCCCGATCAGCATCTCCATCGGCTTCGGTGCCGAAGGCGCAGTCACCTGGGCATCCGGTTCGCTGGCAACCCCCGAACCGGCCGGCGAGTACCCGCTGGTCGGAACCGCCGCTGGGCTGACTCGCCTGCAGGACGGCGCCTGGATGGGCTACTACGGCGCCCCGGGCGTGATGGCCAAGGGGATGGCCGCTGACATGGTCGGCGGCGCTTCCACCCGCTCGGTGACCGCCACGCCCGAGACCACTGCCGTGTCCTCGGACTCCAGCGGTTCGACCGGCGGCGCTCCGACGGTCATCGCTCCGCCGCCGCTCGACTCCCCGGTGTGTGATCCTGCTGCCGACTGTGTGCCCGAGACCTACCTGCCGCCGGAACCGATCACGGTGCACCTGAACGACGCACGCGTCGACCTGACGATGGTGTGGGATGTCGACGGCACCGTGTGGCTGCTGCCGGCGTACACGTTCCTGTCCACTGACGGTGGCGTGTACACGGTGATCGCAGTCGACGACCAGTACGTCGAGCTGCCCGATACGGGTGTCACCACCGAGCCGGTTCCGGTCGACACCAGTACCGGTGCCACCCCGGACACAGCGGTGACGCTGCCGGCGCCGGTCGATCAGGCCGAGGCCACGAAGGTGCTCACCGGTGTCGCCGAGGACGAGGCCGCGAAGGTCGCCTCCGAGTTCGGCTGGACGGTGCGCGTGGTGAAGCGTGACGGCGAGTCGCTGATGGTCACCGAGGACTACAGCACCTCACGGGTGAACGTGGCCGTCGAGGCCGGCGTGGTGACCTCCGTCGAGTCGATCGGCTGAGCCCGCAACGGCATTGAGCAGGTGAGCAGCGGGGACGGACGGTAGCGTTCGTCCCCGCATGTTCGATTCCCTGTCATCCCGTCTCGAAGGCATTGTCAAACGTTTGCGCGGCAAGGGTCGCCTCACCGAGGACGACGTCGACGAGATGTTGAAGGAGATCCGCACGGCGTTGCTGGAAGCCGACGTCAACGTCGGTGTCGTCCGCAACGTCGTTGCTCGCATCCGCGAGCAGGCCGTCGGCGCCCGCCTCAGCGAGGCACTCGATCCTGGCCAGCAGGTCATCAAGATCGTCAACTCGGAACTCACCGCGATGCTCGGTGGCGAGACGCTGAAGATCCATTACGCCAGCCGTCCGCCGACGGTGGTGCTCATGGCCGGTCTGCAGGGTTCGGGTAAGACCACCAACTCGGCCAAGTTGGCCCGCTGGTTCAAGAGCCAGGGCCGTCAGCCGCTCCTGGTCGGGGTCGATCTCCAGCGCCCTGCCGCCGTCGAACAGTTGCGCACGCTGGGCCGTCAGATCGATGTGCCGGTGTTCAGCCAGCCGGGCGACCCTGTGGAGACCGCCAGGCGCGGTCTGGAAGAGGCTCGCCGTCTGGGCCGCGACGTGCTGATCGTCGACACCGCCGGTCGTCTGTCGATCGACGCGGAGATGATGGAGCAGGTGCGCCAGATCTCCAGCGTGCTGCAGCCCAACTACACGTTCCTCGTCGTCGATGCAATGACCGGTCAGGACGCTGTCGGCGTTGCTGAGGCGTTCCACGCGACGTTGGCGATCGACGGTGTCATCCTCACCAAACTCGACGGTGACGCCCGCGGTGGTGCGGCACTCAGCGTCAAGGAAGTGATCGGCCGCCCGATTGCGTTCGCCTCCACCGGCGAGAAACTCAGCGAGTTCGAGCAGTTCCACCCCGACCGTATGGCCGGTCGCATCCTCGGCATGGGCGACATGCTCACCCTCATCGAGCAGGCCGAACAGGCCTTCGACAAGGATCAGGCCGAACAGGCCGCCGAGAAGCTGATGGAGGGCGAGTTCACGCTGGAGGACTTCCTCGAGCAGATGCAGGCGCTCAAGAAGATGGGCCCGCTCAGTGGTCTCATGGGGATGATGCCCGGGATCCCCAAGGAGATGAAGGACGCCCAGATCGGCGACGACCAGCTCAAGCCGATCGAAGCCATCATCCACAGCATGACCCCGCTCGAGCGGCGCAAGCCTGAGCTGATCAACGGCAGCCGCCGAACCCGCATCGCCAACGGCAGCGGCACCACGGTGGGCGATGTGAACCGGCTGGTGAAGCAGTTCGCCGAGATGCAGAAGATGATGAAGCGCTTCGGCGGGATGGCCAAGCAGCAGCGGGGTAAGAAGGGGAAGAAGGGCGGTCGCGTGATGCCCCCGATGGGCGGAATGCCCGGCCTGCCCGGCGGGTTCCCGGGCATGCCCGGCGGCCCTGGCCTACCCGGCCAAGGTCTCCCCGGGATGCCGGGTGGCTTCGGCCCGTTCAATTGATAGCGTTACATGGATTCTATTTCGACGTGTACCACGTCATTTGCAGGGAGCACTGAAGTCGCATGGCAGTAAAGCTGCGCCTCACTCGAGTCGGCAAGACCAAGCAGCCGCAGTATCGCATCGTCGCGGCAGACAGCCGTGCGCCGCGTGACGGTCGCTTCATCCAGATCGTGGGCACCTACAACCCGCGCACCGAGCCGTCGACCCTCAACGTCGACAACTCCAAGGCTGTGAAGTGGCTGCTCGACGGCGCCCAGCCCACCGAGCGCGTGAAGAAGTTGCTCGAGATCTCGGGCGCGTGGGCCGAGTTCGGCACCGCTCGCGCGGCGAAGTAACTCGGTCGCCACTGTGACCGACACTGAGTCGACCCCCGAGTCGACCCCCGAGTCGAACGAAGCTTCCGCACCTACGGCTGTCGCTGTGCTCACGCACATCGTCCGTTCCATCGTCGACGATCCCGAAGCCGTGTTGGTGGATTCCTCCATCAACCGTGGCAAGGTCCGTCTCGAAGTGCGAGTCGGCCCCGGCGATCTCGGCCGCGTCATCGGCCGTCGTGGCCGTACGGCGCAGAGCATCCGCACCGTGGTGCGCGCTGCGGCCACCCGTGACGACGTCGAAGTCGACGTCGATTTCGCCGACTGACCAACGCAATGTTGGAAGCCCACGATGCTTGAGGTGGGCCGCCTCGGCCGCGCGCATGGAGTGCGTGGCGAGATCTATGTCGATCTGCTCACTGACCGCACCGAACGTCTGGCGGTGGGTGCGCGTCTGAAGGCCGGCGACATCTGGCTCACCGTGCAGGCCGCTCGGCCGGCCGGTGGTCGATGGCTGGTGCGCTTCGAGGAGATCCCCGACCGCACTGTCGCCGAAGCCCGATCGGGTATGCGTCTGTCGGCGGAAGCGTTGCCGGAGTCAGATCACGAAGGTCTGTACGTCCATGAACTTGTCGGCGCTTCAGTTGTCGGCATTGACGGCACCGAGTACGGCCGCTGCGTCTCGGTGTTGGCCAACCCGGCTCACGACATCCTCGAACTCGATGGCGGTGCTCTGGTGCCGGTCGTGTTCATCGAGTCGGTGGAAGGCCTCGGCGATTCGCGACGCATCGTGATTAACCCGCCCGAAGGCCTCTTCGACCTCTGACGTAGCGCGGGTCGGGTCAGCGCAGGCGCTGTACCTCGACGACTGCCGCGAGGGGGATGGGGCCGTAGATGTGCGGGAACGGTTCGGGCGCGCCGTCGAGCTGCTCGTACACCAACGGTGAGGTGAGCTGCGCTTCGTCGATGTGCAGCAGCAGCAGTTCCGTGGCGCTGGCGTAGAAACGTTCCACCGTGGCCGGCCACTGTGCCGCCGTGCTGCAGTGGATGAAACCCTCCTCGGCGAGGCTGCGCCCGGTCGTGGAACTGGTGTGTTCACCGGCGGCGAGCGAGATGGTCCAGGTGGCAGGGTCTGTGAGGTGGAAGATCATCACCCGTAGGCTTGCAGACGCGATGCGCATCGACGTCTTCACCATCTTCCCGGGACTTGTCGACACGTTCTGCGCGGAGTCGCTGCTGGGCAAGGCCCGCGGCACCGGTCTGCTCGATCTGCGGCTGCACGACCCTCGCGAACAGACCTCCGATGTGCATCGCACTGTCGACGACGCACCCTTTGGTGGGGGAGCGGGCATGGTGATGAAGGCTGAGCCGTTGTTCGCGGCCGTCGAAGCCGCTCAGCCGCCGCGGCCGCTCTACCTGCTCGGACCTGGTGGGCGTCGTTTCGACCAGGCCATGGCCCACGAACTCGCTGCGCTGCACGACGGGTCCGGCAGCGCCGGGCCGGCAGGGGGCTTTTCGCTGCTGTGTGGTCGCTACGAAGGGATCGACCACCGTGTGCGCGAGCATCTCGTGGACGGTGAGCTGAGCGTCGGCGACGTCGTGTTGAACGGCGGCGAGGTGGCGGCCTGCTTGGTGATCGAGGCGGTGGTGCGGCTGCTGCCAGGGGCGATGGGGAACGCTGCCAGCCCGGTCAACGAGAGCTTCGGCGCCTCGGGTCTGTTGGAGGAACCGCAGTACACGCGCCCTGCCGAGTACCGCGGGTGGTCGGTGCCCGAGGTCGTGCTCAGCGGCAACCATGCTCGGATTCAGCGTTGGCGGCGAGCTCAGGCGCTCCATCGCACGCTGCGCTATCGGCCAGACCTACTGCCTGGTGGTCTCGAAGCGCTCGCGGAAACAGACCGCCGATTGTTGGAAGAGTTCCCTTCTCTCACCTATCCTTGAGCGTTCCCTGTACGACTCTCTGCAAAGTAGCCCTCGCCATGAAGTCCACCGATTTTGTCGACAGCCAGTACCTTCGCACTGACATCCCGAAGTTCGGGCCCGGTGACGAGCTCAAGGTGCACGTGAAGGTTGTCGAAGGTAACAAGGAGCGCGTCCAGGTCTTCCAGGGCAACGTCATCGGCCGTCATGGCAGTGGCGTGCAGGAGACCTACACCGTCCGCAAGGTCAGCTACGGCGTCGGCGTGGAGCGCACCTTCCCGGTGCACACCCCCACGGTGCAGAAGATCGAAGTCATCAAGCGTGGCGACGTGCGTCGTGCCAAGCTGTACTACCTGCGTGATCGCGTTGGCAAGTCCGCCAAGATCAAGGAAAAGCGCGACGCCTGAGGCGCCGTATCGGTGAGTAGCACCCACTTTGAGCTCTGACGATCTCGAAAGCTTCGAGGCCGAGCGCGAGCTCCAACTCGCTCAGGAATACCAAGACGTCGCGGCCATGTTTCGCTACGCCGTGGAGACCGAGCGCCGTTTCTACCTGGCGAACGACGTGAAGCTCACCGTTGGTGGCGACGCGTCGCGTCCGGTGATCGAGGTGGAGTTGAGTGACGCATGGGTGTGGGACATGTACCGTCGGACCCGCTTCGTCCCGAAGGTCAGGGTGCTGACGTTCAAGGACGTCAACGTGGAAGAGCTGCCCTCGACCGACATCTGACGCCCTCGCTGGCTGCACAGGCCCGAGGGCGCTTCGGCGAGGACGAGGCGGCGCGCTGGTACCGACGGCGCGGTTACGAGGTGCTGGCGCGGAACTGGCGCTGCTCGTTCGGCGAACTCGACCTCGTACTCGCGCTCGACGGCGTGATCGTCTTCTGTGAAGTGAAGGCGCGGGCCACTGCCGAGTACGGCGGACCTGAGGGCGCCGTGCACTGGGCCAAGCAACGGCGGCTACGGCGACTGGCCGCGGCCTGGCTGGCAACCGAACGTCCCCACGGACAGTTCGAGGTGCGCTTCGATGTCGCCGCAGTCGTCGGCGCGAAGGTGCACGTGATCGAGTGCGCCTTCTGAATCTGCTGGGTGATCAGCCGAGAAAGGCCCACAGCAGCAACGCCACCGTCACTACGGATGCGGCGATCATCACCACGTAATCGCCCCGTTTGACCACCTTCGGACGAGTCGAGTCAAAGCCCATCTTCCCAGTATGGCCTGCCATCGCATCTGCGCCCATGGTCACTAGCGTGAGCGCATGCGACGGATGCTCTGGGCGTGCCTCGGCCTGATGGCCACGATCGGCACCGTTCTTGGCGCTGGCCGTGCCTTCGCCGAGACCGCTCCTCCGGGCACGGTCGCACCGATGGGGCCGCTGATTGTCGTTCCTGCCGGTTGCCTGGCTCCTGCGCCGGCCTTGGCGGTGTTCACCGGCACGATCACGGCACTCGACGATCCGGTGCACCCCACGACTGCGCGTCTCAGTATCGACCGCCAGCTCTCTGGCGACCTTGGCGCGTATCTCATCGCCGGCGAGACCGACGTGCGGTACGGACCAGAGGCGCGTTTCTTGTCGGTCGGCGGGCAGTACATCGTCGGTGTACGCGCCGACGAGACGACCGGCCGATTGGTGAGCGCAGTCCGAGAACCGGCTGCCTTGTTCGGTGGTGACGCCGTGATCGGCCTCAACGACAGTGACACCGCATGCCCGCGAGTAGAGGATCCCGTGCGAACGCTGTTCGCGGACGGAACGTCAGTGGACTCGGGTCTGCTCTCTCCGCTGCATGGTCAGGGGAGCGCGATCGTCTGGTCGTTCCTGAAGCCGTTGCTCTACGCGCTTGCCGGGCTGATCGTGCTGGTGCTGATCAAACAGGCGTTGTTCGCCTTCGCTCGTTCGCTGCGCGACATCAGAGGGTGAGGGCTGCTTCGGCGCCCGCACGCAGTTCGGCGACGGCGTGTGCCAACCCTTCGGGGTCGCGGAACAGGGCGCTGCCGGCCACGAGGATGTTGGCGCCCGCGCCGACAGCAGCGGCGACGGTAGTCGGCCCGATACCGCCGTCGACCTCGATGTCGACCCGATCGGTGAGCCCTTGTGCGGCGATCATCGCCCGCAGTTCGCGAATCTTTGGTTCCATCGCCGTGATGTAGCGCTGGCCGCCGAAGCCGGGGTTGACGGTCATGATCAGGACCATGTCGACCAGCTCGAGCACGTGAGCGACCGCCGACACCGGCGTGGCCGGGTTCAGCGACACTGAGGCCTTCGCCCCGAGCGACTCGATCAGCCCGAGTGTGCGATGCAGATGAGTACAGGCCTCGGCGTGGACGGTGAGCCGTTGGCAGCCAGCCTCGATGTACTGGGCAGCCATGTTGTCGGGGGTGAGCACCATCAGGTGGGCCTCGAACGGCAACGTGGTGTGCGCGCGGGCGGCGGCGATCACGGCGGGCCCGAACGTGAGGTTCGGTACGAACTGGCCGTCCATGACGTCCCAGTGGATGCGATCCACGCCGGCTGCCTCGAGCGCAGCGACCTCTTCACCCAGACGGGCGAAGTCAGCGGGCAGGACACTAGGGGCGATCTCGATCCTCGGCATCGGTGCGAGGGTAGTGCGCGATGTGGCTCGTCGCTGCGTCCGTATGCTCACGGCGTGAGCCACTCGACCCCTCCGCCCGACCTTGCGCTGGTGAGGATCGAGAAGATGGCTGCTGGTGGCGACGGAATTGGCCACCTGCCCGACGGTCGTGTGGTGTTTGTGGACGGTGCTCTGCCGGGCGAGATCGTGGAGGCGCGCATCGTCATGTCCAAGCGCGACTTCGCCCGCGCTGTTGTGGCGGAAGTCCGCGACGCATCGCCACATCGCGTGGCTCCGCCGTGCCCTGAGGTCGCCAACGGTTGCGGCGGGTGTGGTTGGCAGCACATCTCGCCCGAGGCGCAGCTCGCGTGGAAGGTCGACATCGTGGCCGACGCGTTGCGGAGGACAGCGAAGTTGCCGGACGCGACGGTGCGCGCCGGTGGAGCTGTCGGGCCATGGGGCTATCGCAGCGGGATGCGGTTGGCAGTTGCGGCCGATGGGCGTGTCGGCCTGCGCGCCGCGGCGAGCCATCGCATCGTGACGCTCGAGACATGCCCGGTCGCGTCGCCCGACCTCGCCGCGCTGTTGTCGGGTGTGCGCGTCCATGGTGCCGACGAGGTGGCGCTACGCGTGGGTATCGCCTCGGGCGAAGCGACGGCGTTCGCGCACGCTGGTAGCGCGCAACTGGCCGGTCTGCCGGCGCACGTCGGCGTCGGCCCGGCAGCGGTGTTGCACGAGACGGTCGCCGGTCGTTCGCTGCGTGTCAGCGCTGCGTCGTTCTTCCAGTCCGGCCCGGCGGCCGCCGAAATGCTGGTGGCTGCAGTGCGCGAGGCGTGCGGCGACTCCCTTGGGTCGGTGTCGCCTAGCTCGCCGTTGCTGGATGCATATGGCGGGTGTGGTCTGTTCACTGCTGGCCTCGGCGCGAGTCACGCGGTGATCGTCGAGAGTTCCGTCTCCGCGTGCGCCGACGCACGGGTGAATGCGCCTGAGGCCGTCGTCGTCGAGTCGATGTTCGAACGCTGGGCACCGACTCCTGTCAATCTGGCCGTCGCCGATCCGGCTCGCGCCGGTCTGGGTCGTTCAGCCGTGGAGGTGCTGTCAGCGACGGGCGCCGCACGCGTGGTGCTGGTCAGCTGCGATCCGGTGTCGCTCGCCCGCGACACGACGCTGTTGGCAGAACACGGCTACCGCCATCGGGGCTCCACGGTGCTCGACCTGTTCCCGCACACACCCCACATCGAAGTGGTCACCGTCTTCGACCGCTGAGTGCGCGGCGGGACGTGGTCAGCGCAGACGTCGCATCGTGCGTTCGGCCTTGGCCAGGAAGGCCTCACGCTGTTCGGCGGAGCAACGGTCGATGCCGTAGAGGGCCACCCACGTCGTGCGGGCGAACGTGTTGCACAGCACCCGGAGCGAACGGTTGACGACACGTTTGCCACCCTCGCCCTGCAGTGCGTTGACGAACTTCGACGAGCCGTGCGTGGTGACGGTGACGATGCGGCGGACGTTCTTCAACTGCGGGCGAATGCGGTTCGCTCCCTCCGGCAGGTCGTAGGCGACGCCGGCGACCCACACCCGGTCGATCCAGCCCTTCAGCATCCCCGGTTGCCCACTCCACCACGTGGGGTACACCAGCACCAGCGCATCGCACCACATCAGGTCGGTTGCGTACGGCCCGATCTCTGGCTTCTGCTCCGGTGGTGCCAGGTGGTTGGCGAGTTCCCACGCCGACAACTCCGGTCGGAAGCCATCTGCGTACAGATCAGTGAGGCGCGTCTCGTGTCCGCCTGCGTGCAGTCCGGCAAGGACCCGGTCGCGTAGCGCCGAGGTGAAGGACCCCTCGACGGGGTGGCAATAGACGACGAGCACCTTCACAGCGATCTCATTGTCTTCTCGACGCGACGGAGGAACTTCTCTCGGACTGCCTCGGTGGTCGTGTCCAAGGCGTACAGCCCGAGCCACTTCGAACGAGCGCTCGCCGCATTCAGGCGCAGCGTTCGCATCAGTGCGCGGCGACCGTTGTCGTTGATCAGCCGCACATAGGTGCGAGGCGACCCGTAGGTGGTGACGCCGACGATCTTGGAGATATTGCCCAGACCCGGCCGCACGTTGCCGCGGCTGTTGAAGACGAAGCCGACGCCGGGCACCAGCACTCGCTCGAGCCAGCCTTTGAGGATGGCCGGATGGCTGCTCCACCACGTGGGGTAGACGAACACCATCGCCTGACAGGACTTCACCAGCGCTGCGTGCTCGGCGACCATTGGCGACACGATCGGGTCGTCCGTGTGGTACGCCGCGTGTTCAGCAGCGCTCATCGCTGCAGAACTGCCGAGCGCGTAGAGATCGAGCAGGTGCACCGTGTGTCCGGCCGACTCCGCCGCCCGCCGTCCGCGATCAGCAATGGCATGGCTGAAGCTGTCCGGGTTGGGATGAGCGAGTACCAGCAGAACCTCCATGCAATGGTGACGTTAACCATGAGGGCGGGACCGCTGAACATCGTGTGTGCGACGTACACACGCTGTTCACAATTCGACGGTTGGCTCAGCGACCGCCGGTGACCAGCAGGACGGGACGGTCAGCCATGTAGCCGGGCCTCGAGCCGATCGCGGACAGCGGGCCATTCGGTGTCGATGATCGAGTAGGCGGCGGTGTCGCGCGGGGTGCCGGGGGAGGTGGAGTGCCCCGCCGACGGCCGGTGGTTGCGCAGGATGCCTTCGAGGCGTCCGCCGAGGCGTTCGATGGCGGCGCGGCTGCGTTCGTTGCGGGCATCGGTGCAGATCGCCACACGCGCGACGTGCCACTGCTCGAACGCGTGGCGCAGCAACAGCAACTTGGCCTCGGTGTTGATCGGTGAGCGCTGTGCGTCGGTAGCCAGCCAGGTGCCACCGATCTCGACCTCGATCGGCGTGGAGCGATCGGGCCACCACAGGATGTTCATGAACCGGGTGCACCCGACCGGGGCGCCGTCGGCGACGCGCACCTGGGCGAACGGCACCGCAGCGTCGCGCTGGGCGTCGGCGAGCAGTCCGTCGATGTAGGCCTCCATCGACGTCAGGTCGTCGGGCACGGCGGTGAACCCGAATGTCGACCGGTCACGGTTGGCTGCGACCAAGAGGGCGGGCGCGAGTGCCCGGGTGAGCGGCACCAACCGCACGTGGGTTCCGCCGAGGGTGAACGCTTCAAGCCGCATAGATACCCAGCTTCGCATTACCGTCAACAGCCATGCGTGTTGTTTCCTGCCATGCCTTCGGTCCCGTCACCGACCTTGTTGTCGAGGAGCGCCCATCGCCGGCGGTGCCCGCCGGCAGCGTCCGCATCGCCGTCCGTGCGGCGGGGGTGAACTTCGTCGACGGGCTGATGGTGCAGGGGCTCTATCAGGCCAAGCCGAAGCTGCCGTTCGTACCAGGTGGGGAACTGGCAGGTGTCATCGCCGAGTTGGGTGAGGGCGTCACCTCGCACGCCGTTGGTGACCGAGTGTGCGCGATCCTGCCGTGGGGCTGCTTCGCCGACGAGGTGGTGGTGCCGTGGCAGATGGCGATGCCGTCACCATCGACGCTCACCGATGCGCAGGCGGCCACGTTCGTACAGAGCTACGGCACATCGTGGTTTGCCCTCCGTCACCGAGTGCAGGCACAGGCAGGGCAATCACTGTTGGTGCTGGGCGCCGGTGGGGGAGTCGGACTGGCAGCGGTCGACATCGGCCGGATGCTCGGTCTGCGTGTCATCGCTGCAGCATCGAGCGCGAAGAAGCGTGACGTTGCGGTGCAGTTCGGCGCCGAATCGGTGATCGACACTTCCTCCGAGGATCTCAAGACGCGGGCACGTGAGCTCAGCGGTGGCGGTGTCGACCTGGTGTACGACCCCGTTGGCGGGTCATTGGCCGAGCCGGCCGTCCGTGCACTTGCCGACGACGGGCAGTACCTCGTCGTCGGGTTCGCCGCCGGAGAAATTCCGCGCCTGCCGTTGAACCTCGTGCTGCTGGGCAACCGGCGCATCGTTGGCGTCAACTGGGGCGGCTGGTTCCGAGGTCATCTGCTGGAGCATGCGGCACTGCTGGCCGACATGGTGGCCGCCGTCGAACGTGGCGATCTTCATCCGGTGGCGCCGACCGAGTATGCGTTTGCCGATGCAGCACGGGCGCTCGACGATCAGGTGCAGCGCCGCGTCGCCGGCAAGAGTGCGCTGATCCTGTAACGGTGCACAACGCCGAACGGCACCCTTTCGGGTGCCGTTTCGCTGCGTGCGCCCCCTGGGTTTCGAACCCAGAACCTGCGGATTAAGAGTCCGTTGCTCTGCCGTTGAGCTAGAGGCGCAATGGCGAGCAGTGTACGGGGCACACCGTGTGTCCTGTATCTGACGCCTTGGGGTGACCGACGGGTTTCGAACCCGCGACCCTCAGTACCACAAACTGATGCTCTACCAGCTGAGCTACGGCCACCATGAAGGCCAGCAGTGTGCCACATCCTGGGACGAATTCCACCATGAGATTCCAGGTCGGGCGTCGGTTGGGCGTTCAGCCGGAGGGGACCTGCACCACTCGCGGCACCACGTGTTCACGACGGATTCCATCGTGAGGTAGGCTCCAGAGAACGGAATCCGGAGGACTACGTCATGAGCGCGACGGAAAGCATTCCCACGCGTGAACTCGCCGAACGGGCCAAGCTGATCACCACTCGTGAACTCGGCGTGTACATGGACCGAACGCGCGGGTCTCAGGCCGCCACTCAACGTGCCCGCAAGGTATTGCCGATGGGCGTCCCGAGCAGCTTCCAGGCGTACGACCCGCACCCGATCGTGGTGCGCCGGGCGCAGGAGGCCTGGATGGAAGATGTCGACGGGAACCGCTATGTCGACTTCGACATGGGGTACGGGGCGCTGTTCTCGGGTCACTGCCATCCGGCCGTGCGTCGCGCCGTCGAGACTCAGCTCGACAACGGCACCTTGTTCGTCACACCGTGTGAGGCCAACGCTGATGTCGCCGAGTTGCTGCGCGACCGCTACGGCCTCCCGATGTGGCGCTTCACCAACTCCGGAACCGAGGCCACGATGGATGCCATTCGCGTCGCCCGCGGTGTCACTGGTCGGGAGAAGATCGTCAAGGTCGAGGGCGGCTACCACGGTCACCACGACGAGGTCATGATCTCGATGAAGCCGCCGGTCAGCGAAGCGGGTCCTGCAGATTCGCCGCGCGCCATCCCGTCGACGGCGGGTATCACCCGCGCAGTGTTGCGCGACACGATCGTGGTGCCGTTCAACAACCTCGAAGCACTCGAGCGGGCGCTGCAGGGCGGCGATGTCGCCTGCTTCATCGTCGAACCGGTGATGGAGAACATCGGCATCTGCAAACCGCTGCCGGGGTACTTGCAGGGTGTGCGCGACATCACTCGCAAGTACGGCACGATGCTGATTTTTGACGAGGTGAAGACCGGCATCACCGCCGGTTGGGGTGGCGCCAGTGGCGCCGTCGGTGTGCAGCCCGACCTCGTGGCGTTGGCCAAGAGCATCGGGGGCGGTCTGCCGCTGGGTGCCTTCGGTGGCACCTACGAGTGCATGGATCAGATCTCCAGTGGCAAGGTCCTGCACTTGGGAACGTACAACGGCAACCCGTTGTGCATGGCTGCCGCCACGGCCGTGCTCACGGAGATCTGCACACCCGAAGCAACCGACTCCGCAATCCAGCGCAATCGTCTGTTACTCGATGCGTGCGACACGATCATTGCTCGGGCTGGATTGCCGGCGCACACCGTGCAGTTCGGTGCCAAGGGATGCGTCACCTGGGCAGCGGAGCCGATCACCAACTATCGCGACTACAAGGCCACCGACTTCGACCTTGCCTTCGCTCAGTGGATGCATGGCATCAACCGTGGTGTGTTGCTGCCGCCGGGCCTCGACGAGCAATGGCTGATCTCGGTGCTCCACACCGATGCCGACGCCTTGCGGTATGCGGCTGTCTTCGGCGAGTTCGTCGACGAGTTGCTCGCCTGACCGAACCCTTGCGCCGGTCAACTCCAGCGACGTTCCTCGCTGTAGCGGTAGGTGCTGATCGGCTGGCTCCAGCGGCGTTGGCGGCGCATCATGCCGCTCCCCGCGACTGCCAGGAATGCGCCCAGGATCAGCACCACCATCATTCCGATGACCAGTGGGAGTTGCTCGTCTGCCAACCGCGCCGGGATGTGTGCCCATACGCTCTTGCTGAGCGCCGGGATGGCGAACTTCGGCACGAGATAGCCCATGATCAGCGACGTCAGCGCCAGCACGACCATCCCGACCGCCAACGTCTTCAGCATCGACTCCTTCTCCGGGTGGGTACTGAGGCCGGCCAGGAGGAGAACCACGGCGGCGATCGCCAAGATGGGCACCAGCCAGTCGGTCACATGGTTGGTGATGGCCAGCGCCGTGACCTCCGGAACCGACAGTACGAACGTCGTCGTCGTCGCCGCCCGTTGGGTACGGGTGATGCTCACCAGTTCCTCACCCGTGATCTCTACCGGACCAGGGTGGTCGCCGATCAGCCGCGAATGCGCGTCGTGGACGATCTGTGCGAAGTACGGCTGACCGTCAGGGTGCTGAGCGACCTTCGCGATGAGGCGTCGCAGACGTTCGATCTCCAGTGGCCGGTTTGCCACATCGTCGGGGATGACCGGTGTCGACGAGTTATCGATGATGGCGCTCACGAGTTGTGCCCGGATCGCGTTGTCGCCGAGGATCACACCTGCAGCGGCGCTGGAGTTATCTGGGTTGAACGCCGTGCGCTGCAATAGGAATCCGCTGATCGCCAGAGTTGCACAGGCATAGGCAAGACCGAACAGCAGCCCGGCAAGGGTTCGACGCACGTCGGAGAGTCTCGCTGATGGCGACATGGAGGTCTATACCATAGGGGGTATGAACCCGACGTTACCCTCGCCATTCCAGATGTTTCGGCGAGCGATCGCCCTCAAATGTCCGATGTGTGGACGCAGACCGTCGACGATGCGTCGGTGGCTCGGGCATCACGAACGCTGTCGCTCGTGTGGCATTCGCTGGCACCGTGAACATGGGTTCGAGCTCGGGCCGATCGCGCTCAATGTGGTCATCACGTTCTTCACGCTGGCTGTCAGCATGGTCGTTGCCTTTGTCGCCACGGCTCCCGATTTCCCTGTGGCGACGCTCACCGCCAGCATGGTGGCGGGCGCGATCGTGATTCCGTTGGTCGCCTACCCGTTCACCTACATGCTGTGGCAGGCCTTCGATTTGCAGTCTCACCCGCCCACCGAGCCAGAAATTGCCGAGGCGCGCGAGAGCCTTCAGAAATCCTGCAGTGATGCTTGATCGAACGGCTGTTCGTAGTTACACTCGTGTCGTTCGAACAACTGCACCCCGGTTCGGGTAGCAGGACTCCCGCTCGGGAACCCTGTCACACCCCTTTCGTACGGTGCACCCCACGGCAGGCACACCTGCCGGATTCCACTCGGTCGGCACTTCTGCCGGCCGAACACGCAGCACGAAACATGGCAGGAACGGAGACAGGTTGTGAGCAACGATCGCAGCAGTAACGACCGGGACAAGGCACTCGATGTGGCCTTGGCGGCAATCGACAAGCAGTTCGGCAAGGGTTCCATTATGCGGATGGGCGAGAAGGGGTCGATGGCCATCGAGGCCATCCAGACCGGCGCCCTCGCACTCGACGTCGCACTCGGTGTGGGCGGTCTGCCCCGTGGTCGCGTCGTCGAGATCTTCGGTCCCGAGTCCTCGGGTAAGTCCACGCTCGCCATGCACGTCGTGGCCGAGGCACAGCGCAACGGCGGTATCTGCGCCTACATCGACGCTGAGCACGCGATGGATCCGGTGTACGCCCGAGCCATCGGTGTCGACATCGATCAGCTCCTGATCAGCCAGCCCGATACGGGTGAGCAGGCGCTGGAGATTGCCGACATGCTGGTGCGCTCCGGTGCGCTCGATGTCGTGGTCATCGACTCGGTGGCTGCGCTCACCCCGC
Organism: uncultured Acidimicrobiaceae bacterium; assembly: GCA_903919215.1. Classification (GTDB taxonomy): domain Bacteria; phylum Actinomycetota; class Acidimicrobiia; order Acidimicrobiales; family Ilumatobacteraceae; genus UBA668. The sequence goes on along the minus strand of CAIXHI010000501.1, from coordinate 11,529 downwards.
GCGCTGAGATCGAGGGCGAGATGGGCGACACCCATGTCGGTCTCCAAGCCCGTCTGATGAGTCAGGCGCTGCGCAAGCTCACCGCCAACCTCAACCGCACCAACACGATCATGATCTTCATCAACCAGTTGCGCGAGAAGATCGGCGTGATGTTCGGCTCGCCCGAAACCACCCCCGGCGGTCGTGCGCTGAAGTTCTACGCCTCGGTGCGCCTCGACATCCGCCGTATCGAGTCCATCAAGGACGGGGCGGAAATCGTCGGTAACCGCACGCGGGTGAAGGTCGTCAAGAACAAGGTGGCACCGCCCTTCCGCCAGGCCGAGTTCGACATCATGTACGGCAAGGGCATCAGCCGTGAGGGCTCCCTGCTCGACATGGCGGTCGACATGGGGATCATCAAGAAATCCGGGGCGTGGTTCACCTACGACGGTGAACAACTCGGACAAGGTCGCGAGAACGCCAAGGGGTTCCTCGCCGCCAATCCCGAGATCATGGTCGAGGTCTCCGAGAAGGTGCGAGTGCAGGCTGGTATCGGCGTCGACGCGGCAGTTCCGGCGTTCACCCCCGCCGACGAGGAACCCATCGAAATCTGACCGGTTGGTCGGCTGCCTGCGACGACACGCCGCAGGCAGCCGATGCACCCCCGGTAGCGTTGCGCCTCATGGCCCGTAGTTACGTCGTTCACACGTTCGGGTGTCAGATGAACGAACACGATTCCGAGCGCATTGCTGGCTTGCTCGATGCCGACGGAATGACGGCCGTCGGGCACCAGGACGACGCAGATGTCGTGGTGTTGAACACCTGCTGCATTCGCGAGAACGCCGACAACAAGCTGTACGGCAGTTTGGGGTGGCTGCGAAGCTGGAAAGACGAGCGCCCCGGTCGCCAGATCGTGGTGTCTGGCTGCCTGGCGCAGAAGGATCGCGACACGGTGGCGCTCAAGGCGCCCTGGGTTGATGTCGTGATGGGCACGCACAACGTGCACCGAGCAGCCGAACTCGTCCAGCACGCACAGCAGCACGGGCAGATCACTGAAATTCTCGACGCAGCAGTGATCGAGGATCATGCGTTGTTTCCCAGCGCGCTACCGGCCCGCCGGGAGACGAGTTACGCCGCGTGGGTGACGATCCAGATCGGGTGCGACAACCATTGCGCTTTCTGCATCGTCCCGTCCGTGCGGGGCGCCGAGTTCAGTCGGCCCTTCGACGAGATCGTTGGCGAAGTACGCGCGCTCGTGGCCGAAGGGGTCAGTGAGGTGACCCTGCTCGGCCAGAACGTCAACAGCTATGGACGCGACCTGCAGTTGACCGCACGTCAGGCCGGCGATATGGATGCTCGTCTGCGTCCGTTGTTCGCCGACCTGATCACCGCCGTCGGCAGCGTCCCTGGGCTGCGCCGACTGCGCTTCACCAGCCCGCACCCGAAGGACATGCGTCCGGAGACGTTCGCCGCGATGGCGGCGACACCGGCACTCTGCGAACACCTGCATTACCCGTTGCAGTCGGGGAGCGACCGGGTGTTGTCGCTGATGCACCGCGGCTACACGGCGGAGCGCTACCTGCAGCGTCTCGCGGAAGCTCGCGCTGCCGTACCCGACCTGGCAGTCAGCACCGACATCATCGTCGGCTTTCCGGGTGAGACCGAGGCCGATCACCAACGCACGCTCGAAGTGGCCGCTGCCGCCGAGTACGACTACGCGTATACCTTCATGTTCTCTCCGCGCGATGGCACCGAGGCGGCTGGCATGGTTGATCAGTTCGTCGATCCAGCCGTGGTTGCTGAGCGGTTCCAGCGGTTGCGAGTGGTGGTGGAGCACAGCGCATTGCAGAAGCACCGTGATCGCATCGGTCGCATCGAGGAAGTCATCGTCGAAGGTCCCAGCAAGAAGGATCCGTCGGTGATGTCGGGTCGTACACGGCAGAACAAACTGGTTCACTTCACGCCGACGCAGCCCGTGCGGATCGGTTCGTATGCCACGGTGGAGGTCACCGCCGGCGCGCCTCACCATCTCATGGGTCGCTTCGTGGAGTTGATCGCCGAACCCACGCACAAGCGTCGTATCCCCGTGCACGCCGGGTGAACACGGTGCTGGTGGTGCTGGGGCCGACCGCCTCGGGCAAGAGCGATGTCGCGATGGCCTTCGCCGAGCGACATCCTGGGGTCGAGATCGTCGCTGCCGATGCGATGCAGGTGTACCGCCGGATGGACATCGGCACCGCCAAGCCGACACGCGCCGATCAGACACGGGTGCGTCATCACGGCATCGATCTCACCGAACCCACCGCGGACTATTCCGTTGGCGAGTTCGCGCGCAGCGCAGGCGCAGCGCTGGCAGATATTGCCGAGCGAGGCGGTCGGGCGCTGCTCGTGGGGGGCACCGGCCTTTATCTGCGCTCGCTCACCGACCCGATGGAGATGCCGGGGCGGTGGCCTGAAGTGCGGGCGGCGCTCGAGGCCCGGGTGGAGGCCACTGGCAGCGCAGTGCTCCACGCAGAGCTGGCACGGCTCGATCCGTTGGCCGCGAGCAGGATGGAACCGACGAATGCCCGCCGTGTCGTGCGGGCCCTGGAAGTGGTGCTCGGCAGCGGTCGTCCGTTCAGTTCCTTCGGTCCCGGAATGGAGATGTATCCGCCAATCGGGATCGTGCAGGTCGGCCTGCGCTGGCAGCGCGACCGGTTGACGCTGCGTATCGGCGAGCGGGTGCACCGCATGATCGAGCGCGGTTTGGTCGCGGAGGTGGAGTCCCTCCTCGCCGAACCGGGCGAACTGTCACGCACTGCGCGCCAAGCGCTTGGCTACAAAGAGATCATCGATCACCTCGAGGGGCGTAGTTCGCTCGACGCAGCCATCGCCACGGTGATCCTGCGCACGCGTCAGTTCGCAGTCCGCCAGGAGCGATGGTTCCGGCGCGACCCTCGCATACGCTGGGTGGATGTGACGACCGATCCGGTGGCCGAAGCGCTGCCGGTGCTCGAGGAATGAACTCATGCTCACGCTCACCAAGCACCACGGCCTCGGTAACGATTTCCTTGTCGTCTGGCACCCCGCTGTCGAAGATCTGCCAGCGCTGGCTCGCCGTCTCTGCGATCGCCGGCGCGGAGTCGGGGCTGATGGCTTACTGGTGGGCACCACCCACGAGGGGTACGACGCCCGGATGGTGCTGTACAACGCCGACGGGTCTCGCGCCGAGATGAGTGGCAACGGCATTCGCTGCTTCGCTCAGGCTCTGGCATCGCGTCGGGGCGATCTGCACCCGCAGCGAATCCTCACCGATGCCGGTGAGCGCACCGTCACCCTGGAGGCCACAGCGGAGCCGTCGATCATCTTCGCTGCCGTCGATATGGGCGAGGTCACGGGGATCGACGAACCTGCCGACTGGCAGCAACTTGGTTGCGATCCGCTGCGGCCCGTCCAGCACCTCAGCCTCGGAAACCCTCACTCGGTGGTCGGTGTCGACTCGGTTGCCGAAGTGGATCTGCAGTCGCTCGGCCGCAAAGTGCCCTACGTGAACCTCGAGATCGTGGAAGCCGGTCCCGAGCCCGAGGCGATCACCATGCGGGTGCATGAGCGTGGCGCTGGGATCACTGAAGCATGCGGTACGGGTGCATGCGCCAGCGCCTGGGCGGCCAGCACATGGGGTTTGGTCCCGGCGGGCACTCCCGAGATCCTCGTGCACATGGACGGCGGGGATGCAAAGGTGCGGATGCACCACCCGAGCGCCGGACGGGTGACACTCGTCGGGCCGGCACAGTTCGTCGCCTCCATCGAGGTCGCACGTTCGGCTGGCGGCTGACCCGGTGCAAAGGCGCACTCGATGAACTCTCCCTACAACGAAGCACTCGGTGCGACGCTCATCGAGCGCACCAAGCGCGAGCGAATCGTCATCGTGGGAGTCACGTTGCCGGGTCGCAACGACAACGACACCGAAATGGGCCTGGACGAACTGGCGTTGCTGATCGACACCGCCGGGGCAGATGAGGCCGGCCGGATGATGCAGCGGCGAGATTCGCCCGACCACACCTGGTACATCGGCAAGGGCAAGGCCGAGGAGCTACGCGACCTGTGTCTGGCTGTCGACGCCGACACAGTGGTGTTCGACAATGAGCTGGCGCCGGCTCAGCAGTACAACCTGGAGAAGTTGCTCGGTCGCACAGCGCTCGACCGCACGGCCGTGATTCTCGACATCTTCGCGCAGAACGCACACACGTTGGAGGGTAAGGCGCAGGTCGAACTGGCCCTGCTGCGCTACCGACTGCCACGTCTGCGCCGCGGAGCAAACGCCAAGCTGTCGCAGCAACGCGGTGGTGTGGGCAGTCGCTTCGGTAGCGGCGAGACGAAGTTGGAAGTCGACCGTCGGCGCATCATGCGGCGGATCAGCAAACTGGAGTCCGACCTGCGCGAGCTGCAGCACACTCGCGATCTTCAGCGCAAGAGCCGAAGTCGAAGCGGGCTGGCGGCGGTCACCATCGTCGGCTACACGAACGCCGGAAAGTCCACATTGCTGAACCAACTGACGCAGGCCGGCGTCCTGGTCGAAGACCGTCTGTTCGCCACACTCGACCCGACCACCCGCCGACTTGCGCTGCCCGGTGGCGAGCCGGTGCTCCTCACCGACACGGTGGGGTTCGTGCGCCGCCTGCCGCATGGTCTTGTCGAGGCCTTCAAGAGCACTCTTGAGGTCGCCAGCAACGCCGACTTCCTCGTGCATGTCGTCGACTGCGCAGCCCCAGATCCGGAAGGGCAGATTGCTGCGGTCCGGGAGGTCCTCGTCGAGATCGATGCGATCCAGGTGCCCGACCTGTTGGTGTTCAACAAGGCCGATGTGGCTCCTGAGGTCGCCGCCGACCTCGTGGCGCGGCACCCTGGGTCGGTCGCCGTCAGCGCCCGCACCGGTGAACACATCGACATGTTCATGAGGGTGCTCGCCGACCGTCTGCGGGCGATCACGGCGGTAGTGGAACTCGTGGTGCCCTACGAACGTGGTGACGTGCTGGCCGCGATCCATCGTGAGGGTGAGGTGGTCAGCACGTTCCACGACACCGACGGCGTGCGCGTGCGCGCCCGCCTCTCGGACGCCTCCGCTGGTCGTCTGGCGGAGTTCCGCGTCCTACCTGAGTGACGCTGCAGTCGGCGCTGGGTTCGTTGATCGGGCAGGATGGGGGACGTATGAAGGATCCACAGGGCTTCGTCCCGCCGCCGTACCCCTACGACCGTCTCGACCGCCTGATTCCGCTCGCTGCGGCGCTGCCCGGTGGTGTTGTCGACTTGTCCATCGGCACCCCGTGCGATCCTCCGCTGGCGGCAGTGGTGGAAGCACTGTCACACAGCAATGCGGAGCGTGGGTACCCCGCCAGCATCGGCGGAGAACCACTGCGCGCTGCCATCCGCGGGTGGTTCCAGCGACGTCTTGGGGTGGACGTCCCGTTGGCCCAAGTGGCCGCCTGCGTCGGTACCAAGGAGTTCGTGGCGACGACACCGCAGTTCTTGAAACTGCGCACTCCGTCGCGCGACACGGTGCTCTACCCGGCAGTTGCCTACCCGACCTACGAGATGGGGGCAACCCTCGCCGGGTGCCGCGCTGTGCCGGTGCCAGCGGCTGCCGATGGCGGCCTCGATCTGTCCGCAATCGACCCGTCCGACGCCGCTCGCGCGCTGATGCTGTGGGTCAACAGTCCGTCGAATCCCACCGGGGCACTCACCGACCTCGCGGCTGCGGCCGCATGGGGTCGGGCGCGTGACGTGCCGGTGTTCAGCGATGAGTGCTACATCGACTTCACCTGGGACGCTCCGCCGAGCACCATCCTGCACTCCGGCCTCGACGGCGTGGTTGCTGTGCATTCGTTATCGAAACGCTCCAACCTGGCCGGTGTGAGAGTTGGGTTCTATGCCGGCGACGCAGAGTTGGTGCACTACTTGAAGGAAGTGCGCAAGCACGTTGGGATGATGGTGCCTGGCCCGGCGCAGGCCGCCGGTGTGGTGGCGCTCGGCGACGAGGAGCACGTGGTGGCGCAGCGCGCCCGGTATCGCCACCGCCTCGAGCGGTTGGCGCACGTGTTGTCGGCGTGGTCCGGGCTCCCTATCGAGCTTCCCGCTGGCGGCTTCTATTTGTGGTTCGACGCCCATGACGGATGGGAATTCGCGGAGCGTCTGGCTCGTGACGGTGGGGCGATCGTCAGCCCCGGCGACTTCTATGGAGCAGGCGGTTCACACAACGTGCGCGCCGCCGTGGTACAACCTGACGACCGAATCGAACTCGTCGCGACGCGACTGGGGGTGCGCTGATGTCCTACCAACCGCAACCACCGATGGGCGCCGTGGCGCCGCCACCCAGCAAGGGCAAGCGTTCGCTGATGATCGGCCTCGCGCTGATCGTCGTCGGTGGCGGTGTCGGCGTAGCGCTGATTGGGCTCAGTGGGTCGACGGAGGAGGAGACGGTGAAGAAGTTCGCCCGCGCTCCAGCCGGATGCACCACCACGCTCGAGTTCGACAAGTCGACCGAGTTCACGTTCTACATCGAGACGAAAGGGCACGTCGGCGACGTCGGTGGCGACTGCGCCGGGAACGGCTCGAGTTACAACCGCAGCGACATGCCGACGGTCGCGTTGACGCTCACCGATCCGGACGGGAACGACGTCAGTCTGTCCGATGCCGGCAGCACGACGTACAGCGCCGGCGACTTCGCCGGCGAGGCCTACCAGACGGCGCGCATCGACAGCACGGGTACGTACCGACTGACGGTGGCCAGCGAGTCATCTGACTTTGCCATCGCCGTTGGTGGCGATCCGCAAGCCGACAGCAACATGATGAAGACCGGTGGCATCATCGCCGCAGCAGCCGGTGTGGTGCTCGGCCTGTTGGTGTTGCTGCTGGGCCGTCGCGCTGGCGGTGGAACAGCCGCGCCAGCACCCGCATGGCAGCCAGCCGCGCCCGCAGGGTCGTGGCCCGCACAGCCTGGTGTGCCGCGGTACCAGCCGGTACCTGGTTTCGCGCCAGCTCCTCCGCCTCCGTCACCGCCGTCGGCGCCCCCCGCCCCACCCAGTGGGCCGGGTTGGGGAGCACCGCAGCAGTAGCAGGTGGTGAACGCTCTGGTTCAGAGGCGGCGCATCACGGTGACGACACGACCGAAGATCTGCACTTCGCCGTCGGTGAACACCATCGGCTGGAGCCGCGAGTTGGACGGGATCAGCGTGACCGTGTGGCCCTTGCGCTGATAGGTCTTCACCGTCGCCTCTTCACCGGGGATGCCGGCGATGACGATCTCGCCGTTCTCCGCGGTGGTCTGTGCGCGGGCAACCACGAAGTCGCCGTCCATGATGCCGACCTCGATCATCGAGTCGCCGCGGACACGCAGCATGAACAAGTCGCCGGTACCGGTGAAGTCCTCCGGCAGGGGGAACAACTCCTCGACGTTCTCTTGTGCCAGCACGTCGGTGCCAGCGGCAACATCGCCAACGAGGGGCACATGGCGCACCGGGCGGCGCTCGATGGCGGCACCCGATGACGGGTCGAAGCGCACCTCGATGGCACGCGGCTTGGTTGGGTCGCGCTTGAGATAACCGAGCCGCTGCAGTGTGGCCAGGTGGCTGTGCACTGTGGAGGGGGAGGTGAGGCCAACGGCCTCACCGATTTCACGCACGCTGGGGGGATAGCCCCGCTCGCGCATGCTGGTTTCGATCATGTCGAGGATGCCGCGTTGGCGGTCGGTGAGCTTTTCGGCCATGGGCGCAGCGTACACGCGTTCGGGGAATCGGTCAAACACCCGTTCGTGCAACAAATGTTCGCCCAGAGGTTGACATCGAACGGCTGTTCGGCCAGACTGCGAACAGTTGTTCGACCAACACCTGTTCGGTCGGACGGCGCTCCACCCACACTTGGGCCCTCAGGCACCGGAAGGACATCGACACCATGGCAACCACGGCAGCAAATCTCGCTCCGTACACGGTGGTCGTTCCGTACACGGTGGTCGTTCCGCCGCGGATGGCCGCCGGCCGCCCGAGCGTGGAGCTCTTCGTGCGCCGACGCCTCCTGGTGTCGTTGGTGCTCGTCACCATCGTCGTCGTCGTATGGCTCGGCGCCGGCAGCGTCCTGGCGAACCGTGGGGGCGATCCTGCCTCCGCCTCCACGGTTCGCCCGGCACACGCCGCGCACGTGTACGTGGCGCAGTCCGGCGACACGCTGTGGTCCATTGCGCAGCGGTTCCACGATCAGTACTCCCAGGCCGATTACCTCGATGCGCTCATGTCGGTCAACCACGGTTCCTCCGTTCAGATCGGCCAAGCGATCACGTTGCCGTGATGCTCGACGGGATGCTGCGCCGCTCGCGCTGTAGCGTGACTGGCCATGCGGTGCCCGAAATGTTTGGCGGACGACACAAAAGTGATCGATTCGCGCGAGGCCGAAGAGGGAACCACCATTCGTCGGCGACGGTCGTGCGTGGCCTGCACCCATCGCTTCACCACCTACGAACGCGCCGAAGAGGTGCCGCTCACTGTCGTGAAGAGCAACGGGCAGCGCGAGCCGTTCGACCGCAGCAAACTCGTCGCCGGGGTGACTGCCGCGTGTAAGGGCCGCCCGGTGACGACGGAGCAGATCGATCACCTCGGAGAGGCCGTCGAGGACGAAGTGCGCCTGCAGGGTCCGGAAGTTCCGGCACAACTGATTGGCGTCGAGGTGCTCGATCGTCTGCGGCGGCTCGACGAGGTCGCCTATCTGCGCTTTGCCAGTGTGTACAAAGGCTTCGACGCTGCCGCCGACTTCCAGCGGGAGCTGGTGTTGCTCAAGAAGCTGCAGGAATCGTGACGCGCGCAGCCTCCGTCATGCTGGTCGTGGCGTTGGTCGCTGGGTGCAGCACCACCACGTCGGGAGGCGTCGCGGCGACGCCGACATCGACTTCGACGACATCGACATCGACATCGACGACATCGACATCGACGACCTCCACCGTGGCCGCGACCACGAGTGCAGCGACGACGACCAGCACGATTCCGGGAGTACTCGGCGAAGCGACGATCGGTACGTCGGCCCAAGGGCGACCGATCACCGCGTACCACCGGGGCACTCCGGGAGGCATCGTGGTGTTGGTGGTCGGCGTCATCCACGGTAATGAGCACGATGGGCTGGCGATCCTCGATGACCTGCGCACCATGGCGTTGCCGGACGGTTACGACCTGTGGCTGCTGCCAGCGATCAACCCGGATGGCCTGGCCAACGACGTGCGCGGCAACGGCAACCAGGTCGATCTGAACCGCAACTTTCCGCATGACTGGACGGCTATCGCACGGCCTGGTGAATGGCAGTACAGCGGGAGTGGTCCGGCGAGCGAACCCGAGACGCAGGCCTTCATGGCATTTGCTTTGCAGATCCATCCAACGCTCACACTCTGGTATCACCAGGATGCGCACACGGTGGGTCCAACCACCGGGCGCGATGGGCCGCTGCGTCAACGGTACGCGCAACTCACGGGGCTGGATTACGTGTCGGTCACCGGCGGGAAGTACACGGGTGTGGCGGCCACGTGGGTGCGCAAGAAGGTGCCCGAGGCGATGTCGTTCATCATCGAACTGGGTGCGACGCTGACTGCGGAGCAGGCCAGAGTGCATGCTGACGCGGTCGTGGAGATCATGCAGATGATCCCCAACGTCTGACCCAGAACGCGCTTGGCAGCGACGCTCAGCGTGCCCGCAGATAACGGGTGAACAGGAACCCGTCGTCTTCCAGTACGTGTGCGAGTCGCATGCGCTGTGCGGAGGCCGGTGCGCCAACAGTGAGCCGTGACCCGTTGCCGCCGCTGAGCTGTGGCGAGATGGTGAGGTTGAGTTCGTCGACAAGGTCGGCGGCTACGAGCATGCCGTTCAACGTGGCGCCGCCCTCGGCCTGGATGATTCGGCTACCGAAGTCGCGGGCGAGTGCGCTGAGGGCGAGCGCGAGGTCGACCGTGTCGGTGCCGGCGCGCACCGAGGGCACCGGAACGGCCGGCGCGTTCTCGGGCAACACGATGATCGCCTTGCCGGAGGTGAACAGCGGCAGGTCGAAATCGAAGTCCCCGTTGCGGCTGACGACGGCGATGCGCTGGTGCGCCGCTTTCGGAGGTCCGTAATTCTCGTGGCGGACGGTGGCGGCGCCCACCAGAATCGTGTCGGCGAACGAGCGCAGCACGAGCAACAGTGCCTGATCGGTGGGGTTCGACAATCCCCGTGAGGTGTGATCCACCACCGTGGAACCGTCGAGGCTGGACACCATGCAGAGCGACACCCACGGGCGTTCGGCGCTCCCCGGACGTTCGGCGGAATAGGCCTCGAGTAATGTGATGTCGTCAGCTGGGTGGGGGAACAGGCGCTGCATTGATGAGAGGATGCCACCTCATGGGCACCGATCCTTACCATGTTGACGGCGACACACGTGTCGCACACCGCACGTGTCCGCTGTGCGAAGCAGGCTGCGGCCTGGAGATCACTGTGAAGGGTGACGTCGTGGTGCGCATCCGCGGCGACCGCGACGATGTGTTCAGCAAGGGCTTTCTCTGTCCGAAGGGCAGCACGCTGCGCCAACTGCACGATGACCCGGACCGGCTGCGGCGGCCACTGGTGAAACGTGACGGCGTGCACGTCGAGGTCGACTGGGATGAGGCCTGGGCAGTGGTTGCCGACCGCCTTCCTGCGGTGTTCCGTGAGCATGGCCGCGAGTCGGTCGGGGTGTACATGGGGAATCCCTGTGCTCACAACCTTTCGCCGATGCTCTACAACCGATCGCTGCTGCAGGCACTCGGCACGCGCCGTCGATTCAGTGCGTCGACAGTCGACCAAATGCCTCGTCAGGTTGCGGCCGGCTACGTGTTCGGCAGTCCCGCAACGGTGCCCGTCCCCGACCTTGATCGCACCGACTTCCTGGTGTTGATGGGTGCCAACCCGTATGCCTCGAATGGCAGCCTGTGCACCGCACCCGACTTCCCCGGTCGCCTGGAGGCGATCCGCGCACGCGGCGGCACCGTGGTGGTCATCGATCCGCGACGGACGCGCACCGCCGAGGGTGCCGATCGGTGGCTGGCGATTCGACCAGGTACCGATCCGTTGCTCCTGGCGGCGATGGTGACCGCACTCGCTCAGGACGGGTTGATCGAGCCGGGTGAGCACGTCGAGCAGTACCTCACCGGCGTCGCCGATGTGGTGGCGGCCTGCGCGCCGTTCACCCCCGAGTCGGTGGCAGTCGCGACGGGGATCGACGCTGACGACACTCGCCGCCTGGCACGCGATCTGGCAGCCGCGGCGAGTGGCTCGATCTACGGACGTATCGGAACCACGACGGCAGGGGTGGCGGGCGCCGCCTTCGGGACGGCGACGTCGTGGCTGATCGATGTGATGAACATCGTCACCGGCAACCTCGACCGGCCCGGCGGAGCGATGTTCCCCACCCCGGTCGCTGGCAGCGCCAACACTCGAGGGCCACGCGGATCTGGCAAGGGTTTCTCCACCGGTCGTGGAGCCACGGTGGTGCGCGGTCTGCCCGAGGTGATGGGGGAGTATCCGGCGGGGG
>CAIXHI010000500.1 GCA_903919215.1 uncultured Acidimicrobiaceae bacterium | reverse complement strand
GGGGCAGTTCCGGGCCTTCACGGGTAACGAGTACCTCGGCAGCCTGGAGAGTGGCGACTTCGTGGCCTGTGTGGCGTGGTCGGGCGACATCGTGCAGCTCAACTACACCCGTCCCGACATCAAGTTCGTGCTCCCCGAAGAGGGTGCGATGAGCTGGTACGACACGATGGTCATCCCCAAGGGCGCCCCCAACGGCGTCGCTGTCGCGAAGTGGATGAACTACGTGTACGACCCGGTGCAGGCGGCGCAGATCACCAACTACGTGCAGTACCTCAGCCCGGTGAAGGGTGTGCGCGACGAGCTGGTCAAGATGGGTGGCGACGCCGCCGCATTGGCCGACAGCCCGATCCTGTTCCCGGACACCGACACGCAGAAACGTTTGAAATCCTTCGCCGCGATGCCCGATGAACTCGACGCGTCGGTCACCGATCGCTTCAACCGGATCATCGGGGGCTGAGATGTCTGCCAAGGCCGACACCGGAGCGGATCGCTCCCTTCGCGAGGGACGCAAGATCCCGTACGTGCTCGCCATCCCTGCGATGGCGTTCATGTTCGTGTTCTTCATCATCCCGCTGATCTCATTGCTGAAGTCGTCGCTGTCCACCAAACCTGACCGCTTCAAGCCGCACTACGCGTTCACCTGGGAATGGAGCAACTACAGCGATGCCTTCACCCGCTTCGGCGGCCACCTGCTGCGCTCGTTCGCCTTCGCCGGTGCCGCGACGTTGCTGTGCATCGTCGTTGCCTACCCCGTCGCCTACTTCATCGCCTTCAAGATGGGGCGATGGCGCAATGTGCTGCTCGGTCTGGTGATGGTTCCGTTCTTCACCAGCTTCCTGCTGCGTACGTTGGCGTGGCAGTCGTTGCTGGCCGACCACGGCCCAGTCCTGGGCTTCGTGCGCAGCGTTCACCTCGGTGGCACGCTCGAGTGGTTGGGGGTGCTCGACAACGGGCGACTGTTGAACACGCCACTGGCCGTCATCGGCGGTCTCACGTACAACTTCCTGCCGTTCATGTTGCTGCCGATCTACGTCAGCCTGGAGAAGATCGACCGAGGTCTCATCGACGCCGCTGCCGATCTCTACTCGCCGTTCTCGGCGACGTTCCGCAAGGTGATCATGCCGCTGTCGCTCCCCGGTGTGTTCGCCGGAACGCTGCTCACCTTCATTCCGGCCACTGGCGACTTCATCAACGCCCAGTTCCTCGGCGGCACGAACGAGCAGCGGGTGATCGGTAAGGCGGTGCAGAGTCAGTTCCTGAATCTCAACGACTATCCCTCTGCGGCCGGTATGAGCTTCGTGCTGATGGCCATCATCACCACTCTTGTTCTGGTGTACACCAAGTTCATGGGAACGGAGGACCTCGCATGAGTGCCCGTACCAAACGTGCTGGCCGTCGGCCGTGGGGCACCTACGTGCTGTACTGCGTCGCCGGGTTGGCGTTCGTCTACCTGTTCGTGCCGTTGTTCCGCATCGTGCAGCTCAGTTTCAACGTGCAGAAGGGCAAGAAGAACACGTCGTGGAACGGGTTCACCATCGACAACTGGACCAACGCGTTCAAGTCCAGTAACTACATCGATGCGCTGAAGGAGAGCCTCAAGGTTGCGTTGTGGGCCTGCTCGTTGGCGACGGTCATCGGCGCACTCGTTGCCATCGCCATCACCCGCTACAAGCTGAATGGCGGCACGTTCATCAACCTGATGTTGGTGATCCCGCTCACCACGCCCGAGATCGTCATGGGCGCTTCGCTGTTCACGCTGTTCTTCAACGAGGGTGTCAGCCGCGGCTTCTGGACGATCGTCATCGCGCACACGATGTTCTGTGTCTCGTTCGTGGCGTTGACGGTGAAGGCCCGCATCCGGGGCCTCGACTGGAGCCTCGAAGACGCGGCCTCAGATCTGGGATCTGGCCCGTTGCGTACGTTCCGCAAGATCACCTTGCCGATCATCACTCCAGGTATCGCGGCTGCGTTCCTGTTGTCCATCGCGCTGTCGATCGACGACTACATCATCACGTCGTTCGTCGCCGGTGGCGTGAAGACCCTGCCCCGGCAGATCTTCGACGGTGAGAAGATCGAACTTCCCGCGCAGGTGCATGTGATTGCCTCGATGATCATGTTCGTGGCCATCGCGATCATCCTCGCGTCCAGCATCGCCGGCAATCGCCGCAAGGCCCGTCTCGGCTGATCACACAACCGTGACTGCACGGCGGGCCGCTCGCGGCTAGCCTTTTTTCACCATGCCAAGTACCAACGCGCCCCGCACCGGGCCAGAATCCGACGGACCACCTCGAATCGCGCTCGCGCCAGACGGTGCGCCGGGCTGGATGGCGGCAGCGATCGTGGCAGGAGGCGGGCACCTTGTGCCGGTGGCGGAGGCTGAGGCGCTCGTGTGGGGCGCTCCTCGCGACCCGGCGGGTCTTGCGGCGGTCCTCGACGAACACGATGACCTGACCTGGGTGCAACTGCCGTTCGCCGGAATCGAGCACTTCATCGACCTCGTCGACGACGATCGGATCTGGACGTGCGGCAAGGGTGTGTACGCCGAGCCGGTCGCGGAGCTGGCGCTGTCGCTCGCGCTCGCCGGTCTCCGCAATGTCGCGGGGTATGCCCGCAGCACGCAATGGGGTGCACCACACGGTCGCAACCTGCTCGGGGCCAACGTCACCATCCTGGGCGGCGGCGGTATTGCTGAGTCGTTGCTGCGTCTGCTGCAGCCATTCGATTGCCGTGTCACCGTGGTGCGCAATCGCGTCACTGAGATGGAGGGCGCGGACGACGTGCTCGGCCCCGACCGTTACGTCGACGCACTCGCCGACGCCGATGTCGTGATTCTCGCCCTGCCGCTGACACCCGAGACAGAAGGGATGATCTCGCGCAGCGAGCTCGAGCAGATGCCGTCGCATGCCTGGATCGTCAACGTCGCCCGCGGTGGCCACATCGTCACCGACGATCTGGTGTGGGCACTGCAGAACGGTGTCATCGGCGGCGCCGCGCTCGACGTCACCGACCCTGAGCCGCTGCCCGCAGGTCACCCGTTGTGGAGCTTGCCGAACTGCATCATCACCCCGCACGTGGGCAACACGCCCGAGATGGCCGTGCCCCTGCTGTCGGAGCGGATCGCTACCAACGTGCGCCGATTCGCCAATGGCGAGCCACTGCTCGGCCCGGTGCACACCGACCTCGGCTACTGACGCGACCGTCGTGCGTCCGGCCCGTGCGCCGGGTTGTGGCCGCGGGTTGCGCTGCTAGCCTTGCCGTGCTGCTGAGGGCGATTAGCTCAGTCGGCTAGAGCGCTACGTTCACACCGTAGAGGTCATGGGTTCGAGCCCCGTATCGCCCACCAGGAAGGCCCCGGACAGCCCTGTGCTGCCGGGGCCTTGCCATGTCTCCACAGGGTGCGAACTCGAGTCGCTGGTGACGCCGATTCGGCGCAACGCGAATGGTGCTTGCCACCCCTCCATTGATCGCTCGTAATGGACTGCGCAGCAGGGGCACGGACGACACTGTGCAGCGGCCCCGCGGACTCGCAGTCTGCCGCCGCGACACTGCCTGTGAAGTGTCAGATATCAGGCGATTAGTCGATCCGATTGCCGAGTATC
>CAIXHI010000499.1 GCA_903919215.1 uncultured Acidimicrobiaceae bacterium | reverse complement strand
CATTCAGACGTGCGTCTCCAGCGCTGTACCGGGGTGACGGGCGCCGATTTCGTGTGGAATCGGGCTGTCCAGATCAGCGGGGTGGTCGACGCCGACTGCGGTCATTGATGACCACGCTAGGGGCCCTACGCATTGAAGCTGGGAGCAGCATCGCCTGGCACGGGCGAAGGGGCCTGTGCGAATGGAGGTCGTGCAGCTGGATCGGGTGAGCGATCTCAGCCGAGGCGCAGGGTCTCGAGCGGTTCGAGTCGGGCGGCGCGTGCAGCCGGATAGAGGCCAGCGACGACCGAGATGACCATCGCCAGCAGCACCCCGAGTGGCACGAGCATCGGCTGCAGCGTGAACACCCAGCCGGCGAACCAGACGCCGACGCCGATGGCAGCGACTCCGACCGCGACGCCGAGGAGGCCGCCGAGAAAGCCGACGGCGATGGCCTCGAGAATGAATTGTCCGGCGATCGTCGAACGTGTGTGGCCGAGCGCTCGACGAATGCCGATCTCACCAGATCGTTGGATGACAGAGATCGACATCACGTTGGCGATACCGATGCCGCCAACGATGATCGCCAGCAGGCCCATCGAGACCACGATCAACTGCAGTTGCCGGTCACTCTGCGCAGCGAGTTCGAGTGCCTCGGACTTGAGTTCGGTCTGCACCTCGTCAGGTCCACCGAGATTGATCGCGACCTTGAGTGCCTCGGCCGTGTCGTCCTCGCGACCCTCGACCGAGCGCACGTAGAGCTTGTTCGGGAGCACGACGTCGTCTTCGATGGCGGCGTCGTCGAGGAAGTCGTCGGATGCGGCGGCGTACGAGACGAAGACTGCAGTGTCGAAGCCTGGCTCCAGTTCAACGTTGTCCATGATGCCGACGACCGAGTATTCGAGGCCGTTGAGCAGGAGCGAGCGGATCTCGCCGGGCAGCACATTGAACTCGCGGGCGAGACCGATGCCGATGACTGCTGATCGCGATCGAGCTCCCTCATCGAACTCGTTGAGCCACCTGCCCGCGATCATGTCGACCTCGAGTACGTTCGGCAATGCGGTGTCGGCCGCGAGCACCGGCACCGGGACCGTCTCGAAGTTCTTCGTCGCCTCCTCGTATGGCGAGACGATGATGTTCTGCATCTCGAGCACCGACGACACACTCTCGGCCGTGGTGACGGTGAGGGCCCGCTCCGCAGCGTCCTTGGGCAACTTGGCGTCCTCGCCGCCGAAACTGCTGGCGGCTGAGGCCTCGATGAGGTTCGTGCCCAACTCGTCGACCTTGCGCTTGAGGTCGCCCTTCGCGCTATCGGTCAGACCAACGGCAGCGACGATGGCAGCGACTCCGATGACCGGGCCGAGCAGGAGGAGCGCGGTGCGCATCTTGCGCGCAAACAGTCCGGCGACAGCCACGCTGATGAGGTCGCGCATCCTGTTCATGGGACCGCCACCGTCACCGTCTCATCTTCGACAATCTCGCCGTCGCGCATGCGCACCCGTCGCCGCGCCGCCGCGCCCACGTTGGGGTCGTGCGTGACGAGCACGATCGCTCGCTCCGGCGACTGTAGCGAGGCGAACAATTCCATCACGTGTTCAGCGTTGCGAGAGTCGAGGGCGCCCGTCGGCTCGTCACCGAGCACGATGCTCGGTTGCGTGACGAGGGCTCGAGCAAGCGCGACACGCTGTTGCTCGCCGCCGCTCAACTGCACTGGTCGATGGTCGTGGCGGTGCGACAGTCCGACCTGATCGAGCGCCGCGAGCGCACGTTCATGCCGTTCCTTCGCGCGCAGCCCTCGATAGAGCAGGGCCGTCCCGACGTTGCTCGCCGCATCGAGGTGGGGGATGAGGTGGAACTGTTGGAACACGAAGCCGATGCGGTCGCCGCGCACGCGGCTGCGCTCGTTATCGGGAAGTGAGGTGACGTCGACTCCGCCCACCTTGATGACACCTTCGGTGGGTACGTCGAGGCAGCCGAGCAGCCCGAGCATGGTGGATTTGCCGCTACCCGAGGGACCCATGATCGACATGAAGTCGCCCGGCATGATGCGCAACGAGACCTGACGCAGTGCTGCTACTGCCGCATCGCCATGTCCGTAGCTACGGGTCACATCGATCAGTTCGAGCAGCGGCTCGACGGGGTCGACCACCATCGACATCAGCTCAGTTGCCTGTCGCCACGTCGGCCTGCGGATCAACGTCGACAACGACGAGTTCGTTGCCCGTCAGGCCCTCGACGATCTCGACCCACTCTCCGTCGACGAGGCCGATGGTGACCTTCACCCGCGTGATGGTGCCTGCGTCGTTGACGACCCGTACCTCATCGCCGCCTGCCGATCGCAGGACCGCAGCGACCGGTACGGCCAACACGTTCAGCCGTTCGGACAACGTGACGTCGATGGTCGCGCGCGCACCGTCGACAGCAGCGACGTCGCCCTCGACGGCGATGGTGCCCTCGTACAGTTCGGAAC
This sequence comes from uncultured Acidimicrobiaceae bacterium, assembly GCA_903919215.1. Classification (GTDB taxonomy): domain Bacteria; phylum Actinomycetota; class Acidimicrobiia; order Acidimicrobiales; family Ilumatobacteraceae; genus UBA668. Next base: position 12,072 of record CAIXHI010000499.1, on the reverse strand, counting down.
CGTCATCGGCAATGGTGGCGTTCTCGTCGAGGGTGGCGATCGCACCATCGAGATCCTGGTCCGACGAGTCGAGGCTCACCGACACCTTCTGCCCGATCTCGAGGTCCGCACGTTCCCCAGCAGTGACCGACAGCGTGATGGTGAAGTCGGGCTCGTTGAGCGTGAGCACGGGTGAACCCTGCAGCACGAACTCACCTTCATCGACGAGCACGGTGCCGACACGCGCAGGCCAGTCGGCAACCACCATGTCGCTCGGCAGGAAGATGACATCGTCGTCGATGGTGCTGATCGTGACCGACACTCTGCTGTTGCCAGCGCGCATGATGACGGTGCCGGTGAGCGTCTTGTAGTCGGTGCCTGGCTGCGCAGTGCCACCCACCTGGTAGTTGATCGACGTGTCGTCGGTGACCGGGGCATCGGCGATGATCGTGAAACTGGTCGAGCCCCCCTCCGAGATCGAGCCACCGCCGGCGAGGGTCAACTCGGGCAGGTCCGATGACACCAACTTCACCGTGGCGGTGCTCGGGCTGCCGAGTTGATAGTCGGCGGTGTCGACCACCGACAACACGATCGACTCGTCACCCTCGACGAGATCGTCGCGTCTCGTCTGCACCTGCAGCGTCGTCGACTTCTGCCCGGCAGGGATCGTGATCTCGTCGAGGTTGAGTTTCGCCAGGTCGATGTTCTGCTGCGCGGATCCGGACAGGGCGACCGAGAGGTCGAGGTCTTCGTTGCTCTCCACCGTCGTGCGGAGCGTGAACGTCACCGAACTGCCCTCGTCGACCGTATTCGTCGACGCATCGACCGTGATGTACGACACCAGGTCGTCGCCGTTGGCAGCGATGCGCACACGCACCTGGTCGGACGGACCGACGATGTAGTTGGGATCGTTGCCGAACTGGGTGGTGATGGTGACGGTGAGGTCTTCGCGTGCCTCCTTCACCTGATCGACCCACACCGGCACGGTGACCGTGACGGTGGTCTGGCCGGCGGGCATGACGAACGAGTTGTCGATGGTCTCGTAGTCGTTGCTGCCGTTGTCGCGCGTGCCGCTTGTCGCGCTGCCGCCGATGGTGAGGTCGACGCTGGTGTCGCGTTCGGGTGCGGGGGTGGCGGTGAAGGTGATCGTGACCGAATCGCCCTCGTCGACGTCGAGCGCCGAGGCGCTCACTTCGATGACTGGCTTCGCCGGCGTGCCGACCTCGGCCGGGCGAGGCAGCAACGACCTGAGTGCCGACGAGGAGCGGCCTGCGCCTGCGAATCCCGACGGCGCAGCGACAGACGGATTGATCGTGTAGGCAACCGTGTTCGACTTGCCAATCTGGTAGCCGTTGCTGTTCGAACTGAGTCCGACCGTGATCGTCTCGACCTGCTCGGGGGTGGCGCCGCCGTAGTCGCGGTCTCGTTGCCATTCGGCGAGCGCTCGCCGCGTCTCCTCGGTGAACAGTGTGTCGATGTCGCGGACGTCGTAGCCGCCGGCAGCGAGGATGGTCTCGAGCTGCTTCACATCAGGACCCTCGGAGCCGACGTCGAGTTGGCGGTAGAAGGCGAAGTCACCCGACACTGCGACGGCGGTGCGGCCATCGAGGGCAAACAGTTCGTCACCGGTGTCGACCGTGTCGCCATCCTCCACCGAGACGTTGCTCACCTTGCCGTCGACCGGAAGGTTGATCTCCTGGATCTCTTGGCGGCGCACCTCACCGTTGACTGTGACCATGTCAGTCAGGTCGCGCCGTTCGACCGGTCGCGGCACGATGAGCAGTTCGGCGCTCGCGGCATCGTCGGAGGTCATCTGGCCGATCGCGACACCAGCGAGGATCAGCGCTACGACGCCAACTGAAATCATGGCGATCAGTCGGGACTTCTTCATCTCTTCGTGCTCCTGTCAGGTTCCAATGTTCAGGCCCGAGAGACATTGATTGATGTCCCGCTCATCGAGTTCACCGTCGGCGTTCTGGAAGACGGACGGCTCGAGCAGGCCGATGTCGCTCGTGCGAGTCTCGATGGTCCAGCCTCTGTCGATGAGGCAGTCGCGCAAGTTGACGAAGGTCTCGTTGCGCGTCTGAACCTCCTCTGGAGTGAGCGAGGAGCGCGTGGCCTCCACCTCGGCGAGCACGTTCACGATGTCGGATCGGGCGGCGCAGGTCTGGATGGTCTCGCTGTAGCCGGGTTGCAGGTAGGCCGGGTTGCTCGGATCGCGGAGGTCGCCCTCGATGGCGAAGCCTTTGTCTTCGATGCACGTGCGGAACTTGCCGAACGCGTCGAACAGGCGCAACTCGGGCGGCCTGTTGTCCTGGTTCTGTGGCACGGTGTCGCCGCTCGCCGCGTCGTTGCCGGGTGGCACGGCGTCGCCGGGCGGCACGGTGTCGCCGGGCACGGTGGCGATCGTGGACTCGATGGCGTTGCGCATGGCAGCGACCTCGGCGGGGGTCATCACCTGCACACCGTCGGCGGATCGCACGATGATGGTGGAGTCCTGTTTGCCGCAAGCGCTCAGCAGCAACGCCGCAGCAGCGGTCACCCCGAGAACCAAATGTGCGGCTCCCCGGCCACGCCCCACATGCATCAAACGAGAGTAACAGTCAGTCCATCGCCGCAACGATCCAGTGCCACAGTTGTGCGCGGCGCTGGGGTGTATCGGTCTTCTTGGTGCTCGGCAGTTTGTGGATCGACCGCGGGTGGCGATCGAGCCAGAAGCGACCGTTCGACTCGAGGGGTTCGTTGTCGTCGGCGGCCGTCCGGATGGTGGAAGGTCCGATCACCGGCGGCTGCCCAAGACAGACTCACCCAGTCACACGACACCGAGCCCGACCCAGGTTGATCGCGTAGGGCCCGTTAGAGCGATCGCCGCGCGAGCGCGCCGCGGAGCGTGAGCGATTCCGAAAGCTTCGTCAAGCCTGTTCAAGGGCGCCGACGGGTCGTCCGATGCAGGTGCATGATGCAGACCCACGGCTTCACACCGCGGCTACCCGACCTCAAGTCGGGTCGGCCGCCGGGTTCGGACACACAGCTGAACTACCACGATGCCCTGCGCGCGGCGAACGATTTGCACTCGCTGCGAATGGCGAACAGCCACCGCCGGCACCGTGTGAGCGCTGCCTCCGCTGGCGGATTCTTGGTGTTCGCCGGGCTGGTGGCGGGCTTGGTCGTTGCCGGCCATGCGATGTGGTCGAGCGCTGACCGAGCAGCGAACGCCGGGAACACGGTGGGGACCGTGATGTTCAGCGTGACACTTCCCGCCCCACCGTTACGCACTGATTCGCGCGAGGTGATGCTCGGCGCCCAGACCCAGGTGTCGAGGTGGACCGCGACGACGGCCGACGTTGAGCTGATCGTGTCGATGATCGACACGGACTTCATCTTCCCCGGCGAGGCCACAGATCCGACGCGAGCCGCAGCGATGCTGGACGAGATGCAACGGGCCGCGGTCGCGGATGTTGCCCAACGCTCGGCAGGTACGGTGTCCGCGACGGCCAGCATGCGACTGCACGGTCGGTCAGCGCTGCAGAACATGGTGACAGTGGCCAATGTGCAGACGTCGGTGACGACCGCGATGCGCGGCTCAATCTTGGTGTCGGTCGTCTGCGAAGGCAGCTCATCGGGGTTGCCAACTGAGTGTCAGGCCGTGTTGGATTCGCTGACCTTCCGCTGAGTCGGTCGTCCACCGCCCGGTGACGGCCGTTGCCGGCGCGGGTTCCTGCACCAGGTGCTGGCACGGCCTGCTGGCTAGCGTCTCGGGTGATGGACATTTCCACGACCCCCGAGTGGGCTGCGCTGCAGGCCACACCAGCGCCGGGTCATCTGCGCACCCTCTTCGCCGCCGACCCGGAACGCTCCGAGCGGTACGTCGTGCAGGTTGCTGACTTGCGTGTGGACTACTCGAAGCACCTCGTCGATGACCATGTGATGGCTGCGCTGCTCGCCGTCGCCGAGGTCGCCGGCGTCGCGTCGCGACGCGACGCGATGTTTGCTGGTGAGCAGGTGAACCCCACCGAGCGGCGAGCTGTGCTGCACACTGCGCTGCGAGCACCGCGTTCGGCCACCGTGGTGGTGGAGGGACACGATGTCATTCCCGATGTGCACGATGTGCTCGACCGGATGGCAACGTTTGCAGACAGGGTGCGCAGCGGCGAGTGGCGGGGTGCCACCGGTGAGCGAATCCGCACGATCGTGAACATCGGCATCGGTGGCAGCGATCTTGGGCCGGCGATGGCCTACCTGGCCACCGAGGCCTTCGGTCAGCCAGGCTTGTCGTGCCGTTTCGTCAGCAACGTCGACGGTGCCGACATCCACTCAAACCTGGCGGATCTCGACCCGGCCACGACGCTCGTCGTGGTCAGTTCGAAGACGTTCACCACGATCGAGACGCTCGCGAATGCGACTGAGGCTCGTCGCTGGCTGACGGCTTCGCTCGGTGCGACAGCGGTGTCGAAGCACTTCGTCGCCGTGAGCACGAACGCGGAGGCGGTAGCTGCGTTCGGCATTGACACGTCCAACATGTTCGGGTTCTGGGACTGGGTGGGCGGCCGCTACTCGGTCGACTCTGCCATCGGCCTGTCGCTGATGCTGGCGATCGGACCCGATGGGTTCCGCGAGTTCCTCGCCGGGTTCCACACCGTGGATCGGCACTTCTGCACAGCACCATTTGCCGAGAACGCGCCGGTGCTCATGGCGTTGCTGGGCATCTGGTACCACAACGTGCTGGGCGCCGAGACGAAGGCCGTGTTGCCGTATGCGCATGAGCTCCGCCGGTTCACCGCCTATCTGCAGCAACTCGACATGGAGAGCAACGGGAAGCGCGTACGCGTCGATGGCGGCGAAGTTGCCGTCAGCACCGGGCCGGTGATCTGGGGTGAGCCTGGTACGAACGGGCAGCACGCGTTCTACCAACTGTTGCACCAGGGAACCCGACTGGTGCCGGTCGACTTCATCGGCTTCGCGCAACCCAACCACCCACTGCTCGCGCAGCACGATCTGCTGATGTCGAACCTGTTCGCCCAAGGCGAGGCGCTCGCGTTCGGGAAGACGCTCGACGAGGTGGTGGCCGAGGGTATTCCTGCGCACCAACAGGCCCATCGGGTCTTCCCGGGGAACCGTCCCAGCACGACGATCCTGGCCCCGCGCCTGACACCCGGCGTGCTGGGCCAACTCATCGCACTCTACGAACACATCGTCTTCGTGCAGGGGGTCATCTGGGGCGTGAACAGCTTCGACCAGTGGGGTGTGGAGCTTGGCAAGGTGCTCGCCAACAAGATCACGCCCGAACTCAGTGCGAGCGACGAGCCCCAGCACGATTCGGGTACGAACGCACTGATCGAGTGGTACCGGGCTCACCGCGGCGGGTGACCGGGTGGCTCACGGAACGCGAGCGAACACCGCTTTGAGATACGCACCCTGAGGGAACCCGATCGGGTGGTCGACCGGATGGCTGGTGCGGCGCCATTCGTCGAGCGGGCGGCCAGCACGCGCTGCGGCGTGCGACACCGTGAGGTGGAACTCGTCGGCCGTGACGCGACTGCTGCACGATGCCTGCACGTAGAGACCGCCGGGCTTCACGAGCCGCACGGCCTTCTCGGTGAGAATTGCGTAGGAGGCGAGCGCCCGGTCGACGCTGGTTTGGCGTGGGGTGAACGACGGGGGATCGATGACAACGATGTCGAACCGTTCGCCGTTGCGCCACAGCCGCTCGAGTACTTCATACGCGTCGCCGACCATCGGGCGGTACTTGCACGCGGCCACGTTGGGGACGCTGACGTTGTGCTGCAGGTTGCGGTCAGCGACGGCGAGTGTCGGGTCGCTGATGTCGACTGCCACCACTTCGGTGGCGCCGCCAGCAGCCGCATGAACGGTGAAGCCGCCAGTGGCCGCGAACATGTCGAGCATCTTGGCGCCCTCGGCCTGTGTGCCGACGAGGACGCGGTTCTCGCGCTGGTCGAGGAAGTACCCGGTCTTCTGACCACGGATCACATCGGCCTCGAACGTCAGTCCCGCCTCGCGGAACAAGACGGGTTCGGTGGGCGCTGTGCCCAACAGTGCATCGCCCTCCTCCAACCCGTGCAGCAGCGCCTTCTCCACGTTGCGGGCGTGGCGCAGCACCAGTGCATCGGGGTGGAACACATCGTTGATCGCCGGGACCAGATCGTTCAGGTGCGGGACCCAGATCGCGTTGTAGATCTTCAGCACCATCGTGCCCGCGTAGTAGTCCAGCACGATGCCGGGCATCTCGTCGTTCTCGCCGTTGATACAGCGGTAGCCCGTGGTGTCGCCACGCTCGATCAACTTGGCGCGCAACTCCATCGCGGTCTGCAGCTTGGCCGTCCAGAACGCGCGGTCGACGGTGGTTGGCTTGCCCCGATGCACGATCTTGATGCGGATCGGGCTGTCAGGGTCGTACAGGCCGATGGCCACGAACTTGCGGTCGTCATCGAAGATCACGGCGAGATCGCCGGACACGCCTTCGCCCTTGATCGACAGGATCGAGTTCTCGTACACCCACGGATGGCCGGAGCGGATGCCACGCAGGGCCTCAGAGGTCACTCGCACGGCGAGGCGGGTGGCCGACGGCCGGGGGAGTCGGTGTGCGGAAGTCACGCACCAAGGGTACGGGAGATGCGGTCTGCCACCTCGCCGATGGGGCAGAGTGGGGTGTGTATGAGCGAAACGCAGAATGAGATCCAGCGAGTCGGTGTGGTGGGTGCGGGCCTGATGGGTTCCGGTATCGCCGAAGTGTGTGCCCGCGCAGGCCTCGACGTGACCGTGCTCGAGGTCAGCCCGGAGGCGTGCGAACGTGGACGCAGCCGCCTGATCGGCAGCCTTGACCGGGGTGTGCGCAACGGCAAGCTCACCGAGGAGGCCCGCGACGTGGCGGTCGCCCACCTGTCGTTCACCACCGACTTCGCCGACCTCGGCGATCGTCAGCTGGTGGTGGAAGCAGTGATCGAGGATGAAGCGCTGAAGACCGACATCTTCCGCAAGCTCGACGCTGCGCTCACCGATCCGACGGCCATCCTCGCCAGCAACACGAGCTCCATCCCGATCATGAAGTTGGGTATCGCCACTCAGCGACCCGAGCAGGTCATCGGCATCCACTTCTTCAACCCGGTGCCGGTGCTGCGCCTCGTCGAAGTGGTGACGTCGTTGCTCACATCTCCCGAGACCATCGCTCGCGCCAACACATTCGCGACCGACACGCTGCACAAGCGCGTGATCCGCAGCCAGGACCGGGCCGGTTTCGTGGTCAACGCCTTGCTGATCCCGTACATCCTGTCGGCAATCCGGATGATGGAGTCCGGTTTCGCAACGGCCGACGACATCGATGCCGGCATGGTCGAAGGCTGTAACCACCCGATGGGTCCGCTCCACTTGGCCGATCTGATCGGTCTCGACACGACGATGGCGGTCGCCGACAGCCTGTACAAGGAGTTCAAGGAGCCGCTGTACGCACCGCCACCGTTGCTGTCGCGCATGGTCGAGGCGGGTTTGTTGGGTCGCAAGTCGGGTCGCGGCTTCTACGACTATCAGGCGCGCTGAATGGCCGACGCGCTCGAACGCATCACCAACCTGGTGGCACTGCTGATGGCGACGCGCTCGCCCCTCACACAGGAGCAGATCGCCAACGAGTTGGCTGGCCAATATCCGGAAGGTGATGCCGCACAGCGCGGTGCGTTCGAGCGCGACAAGGCACTGCTCCGCGAGATCGGTGTGCCCATCGAGAGCGAGGTGCTCGGGGGCAGCGATGCCGGCAAGACGGCGTACCGGATCGATCGCGGTCGTTACGAGCTTTCCGATCTGCACCTCCAGGCCGATGAGCGCGCGGCGCTGCAACTTGCGGTCGCTGCAGCACGATTGGCCGACGCGCAGTTCGGGCTGTTGAAGCTCGGTGGTGAGCGAAGTTCATCGCCGGTGGTGATCGCAAACATCCCCGATCTTCCTGCGCTACCCGTGTTGCGCGAGGCCACTGCATCCCGAGCAGAGGTCTCCTTCGACTACCGGGGTACAACGCGCTCGCTGCACCCCTACTCACTGTTGCTGCGCGAGCGCTACTGGTATGTCATCGGCCACGACCTGGGTCACGGGGAGGTGCGTACGTACCGTGTTGATCGCATCGAGGGGTCGGTGACGGTCGGGGCGACGCACGCGTTCGAACGCCCCGCCGGCTTCGACCCGCGTGCCACGTTCCCGCTCGACCCAAAGTTGATCGGCGACGAGCCCACAGCCCGCGCCGAAGTGCTGGTGGATGCGCCGCGGGCAGAGATGGTGGTGCGAGAACTCGGTGACGATGCGGTGCTCTCGCGTCGACCGGATGGGTCGGTGGTCGTGGAAGTGCCGTGTGCCAACCTCGACGCGTTCCGTTCATGGCTGTTCGGGCTGGGCGCGCATGCGGAGGTGCTGTCGCCCGCCGACGTGCGCGACGACGTGGTGCGCTGGGTCACGGCGCTGGCGGGTTCGCGATGAGCGCACGTCGAGGGCCGCGACCGACGATCGACCGCGTGCGCCGTCTGCTGGTGATGCTGCCGTGGCTGATGGAGCGCGGAGAGGTCACGGTGGCCGAGGCCGCCGCCCGGTTCGAGCTCAGCGAACAAGACCTTGTGCGCGACCTGGAGTTGGCCGCGATGTGTGGGCTGCCCCCGTTCGTGGACGAGATGGTCGATGTGTTCATCGATGAGGGTGTCATCTTCACGGGTGTACCCCGGCTGTTCACCAAGCCGTTGCGGCTCACGGCGCCTGAGGGTTTCGCGCTGTTGGCTGCCGCACGAGTGGCCATGGAGATCCCCGGAGGCGAGAGCGATGGGGCGTTGGCGCGGGCGTTGGCAAAGTTGGCCACGGCGTTGGGTGACGATGGTCTGGTCGTCGAGACCCCGGCTCCGGCATTGGCCGAGTTGGTGACGTCGGCGGCCGATGAAGGTGCTCGGTTGCACATCACGTACTGGTCGGCCCACACCGACCTGCGCCGCGAACGTGAGATCTCCCCCCGTGTCGTGTTCGTCGATCGTGGTTCTTGGTACGTCATCGCCGACGATCACCTCAGTGGCGAAGAACGCACGTTCCGCATCGACCGCATCGAGCGGGCCGAGCGCACGGGCATCATCGACACCGCTCGCGAGGTCTCGGCCCCGGCCATCGACTCGTGGTTCGCCGACGCCGATCTGCCGACCGCCGTGCTGCACGTACCTGCCTCGGGCAAGTGGGTGGCCGAGCGGTACCCCACGACGTCGGTGGTACCCGACGGCGAGGGTTGGCGGATCGAGGTGACGGTGGCCAGCGAAGGTTGGCTGCGCGAGTTGTTGTTACGCCTCGGTGCCCAAGCCACCGTGGTGTCGCCGCCCGAGTGGAGCGGTCTCGGTGCCGAAGCGGCGGCCGAACTGCTGAGCCGTTATGAGGCCAGCCGCGCCTGACCCTCGCGCCGCGTTCGCGGCGTGTGCACCGGGAGTTGATCCACGGTGACGATGCCGTGAGCTCGCAGCAGGTGGGGTAACACGGCGGCGGTGGCATCGGCATCGGCCAGTGCATCGTGCGGGCGGGTGAGATCCACCCCATAGCGCTCGCACAGATCGGCGAGTCGGTGCGAGTGCTGACGCTGCGGGTCGAGGCGGCGCGACAGGCGCAGTGTGCAGAGCACATCGCCGATCGCGAGGTCGACGCCAGCGCGTTCGGCCGCCTTGTGCAGGAAGGCGACGTCGAACTCGGCGTTGTGGGCCACGAAGCGCGCACCATCGAGTCGCCGGGCGAGTTCGGTGAGCACCTCGCGAGCGGGCGGTGCCGTGCGCAGGTCGCGCCGGTGGATCCCGTGCAAACCGGTGGGGCCGACGCGGTACCACCAGCGGGATCGTGGTGCGAGCAGGCTGGAGTAGCGGTCGAGCACGGCGCCTTCGCCGTCGACAACGACGACCCCTATCTGCAGGACGTGGTGGCGTTGCAGGGACAGCCCGGACGTCTCGACATCGACGACGGCGAAGCGCTGAGCGCTGACCGGGCCGGGCACGTCGGCGGGCAGGGTTTCGGGCACGACGTCACCCTAGGCGAGGGGTGTGACAGGGCTCAGTTCAGTACACAGTGGCGACCGGTGAGCCGTCTCAGTTCCTGTCGCGCACGGACCACGGAGGTCCCGAGGCCCGTGTGTGACCGAATGCCGAGGTGGGGGCCTGCCTCAGCGGGCGGTCAACTCGACCGGCACGGCGGTCATCAGCGGCATGCCGCTCACGGGCTGTAGGTGATGCTGCGCGCTCAACAGGCGATTGGTGCTGGCACCCGCGCCTTCGGGGTCGGTCTCGCCGGCGCCGCCGAAACCGTGGGTCATCGACGCGACGCCGGGGCGCAGCGTGGTATCGGGGCGTACCCAACTGTGGATGATGCCGTGGTCACTGCGAATGGAGACTGCGTCGCCGTCGCTCAAACCCAGGCGGGCTAGGTCGTCAGGATGCACATGACACGGATTCGGTGGTGTGCGCATCAGCGTGTTGATTTGCGTGCCGGTGCTGTTCATCACCTCCTTGGCGCGACGCACCACGAGCAGCAGGCGAGAATCGGCCATCGGCACGCGGTCCATGTCGTCAGCCAGGGCGGCGAGCGCCGTCACGATGTCGTCGGGCGCAACGTCGAACGTCGCCTTCGTCGCTGGATCTGGGGCGGCGGCTCGCACCGGTTCCAGGTCGAAGTACAGGCGGCCGTGGGGCTCGCCCTTCAGCTCCTCCAACGAGACCCGGCCGCGCCCTGCGAACGAAGCGAGGACATCGTCGGTCGTGGGTGCAGCGTCACCCGGGACGTACTCCCGTCCCGCGACTTTGAGTGAACGACCCATCGCCCATGCGAGGCGCAGGAAGAAATCCCAGTCGTCGATCACGCCCTCCGGCGGCGTGACCACCGGCGCGGTGTATTGGGCGAAGGGCTTGTCCATCAGGCCCTCGTACGAGCGAGTGGTGTCGGGTCGTTCGAGGTGCACCATCGGAGCGATTACGTAGTGCGCGAGCGCAGCGGTCTCGGACATGAATGGATCGACAGTGACGAGCAGTTCGAGCGATGCCAGTGCCTCGGCCATACGTGCTTTGCCCGGCACGGCCACGGCGGGGTTGCCGCCCGAGACCACGAGGGCGCGAATGCGCGTCGGTGACTCGGCGAGAATCTCGTCGGGCAGGGTCACGGCTGGCCATTCGCCGTTCAGCGCGCGATAGCCGGTGACGCCGGCCACCGCTCGCTCCCAATGCCGATCCGGTGACACCGCCTGCGCCGGAAGCGCCTTGGCCGACCCGAGCGTGGCGGTGCCCGTGAGCGCGTCGCCCTCGCGTGGGAAGCGCCCGCAGACCACGTTGACGGCCTGGATGAGATGTTCGGCCAACTCCGAATCTGGGCCCATGTCGGGTCCGGTTCCGCTGGTGACCATGCCCTTGCGAGCACGTCCGAACATTTGTGCGGCGGCAACGATTTCGGCGGGAGTCAGCCCGCAACGGGTGGCAACTACTTCAGGAGCGAACGGTGCGACGGCGGCGCGTAGTACATCGAGTCCGGGAGCCCAACGGTCGGTGAACTCGTCGTCGTGCAGACCTTCGGCGAGCAGCGTATGGAGGATGGCGGAGAACAACAAAGCGTCGGTTCCAGGCACGAGCTGCAGATGCAGGTCGGCGCGAGTGGCGAGTTCGGTGCGCCGCGGATCGACGACGATGAGTTGCAGCCCACGCCGGCGCTCCTCGTCGAGGCGACGCATACCGTCGTGGATCGGGAAGGCGGTGAAACCGCCACCCTGCATGCTGATCAGCGGGTTGGTGCCGACCAACATCCACACGTCGGCATCGGCGAAGCGCTGCTGGCCGGCCGCCCATCGTCCGAGGCGTGCGTCGGCGACCCACTTCGCCGACTGATCGACGGACATCGATGAGAACCGGCGAGATGAACCGAGCGCCTTCCAGAACGCGAGTGTGAATGGCAGCGTCAGCGAGGCCATCGCTGCCTGAGTGCCGGTGTACAACGCCACCGATTCCGGGCCGTGCTCGGCGATGATGTCCTGTAACCGTGAGGCGACTTCGGCGACGGCGAGATCGGGGGGCAGTGCTTCGAACCCGCCGCTCGCAGTGCTGCGCT
>CAIXHI010000498.1 GCA_903919215.1 uncultured Acidimicrobiaceae bacterium | reverse complement strand
GCCTGACGACTTGCCCGCGCGGGGAAGGGCATCGATCCACGGCTGGTCGAACATCCGACGCGCCCGGTCGGCGAACGCGGGCGAGAGGCCGTCGAACGCCTCCAGCACCATCGATTTGGCCTCATCCCAGCTGTAGGTCTTCGGCGACGCGCTCGTCAGCGGCGCATTGCGTGAAGCGCGCCGGCGGCGTACTCCTTGCGGCAGATCAACAGGTCGGGCAGCCACGGGTCGCGGGCATTGAACACCATCGGTGAGCCATCGATGCGGCTGACGTGGAGTCCGGCGGCCAGGGCCACGGCCGCGGGTGCGGCGCTGTCCCACTGGTACATGCCGCCGTCGTGCACGTAGATATCGGCCTCGCCCACCACCACGGCCATCGCCTTGGCTCCAGCTGAGCCGAGGCGGATCGCATCGCAGCCGAGCGCGTTCGCGATCTGTACGGCCGAATGTGGGTTGCGGTTGCGGCTGGTGACCAGACGTGGCCGCTCGCGGATCATCGGCGGCAGCACCGGGGCGGGGTCGGTGGCGAACACGAGGTCCATCGCCGGCAGGCTGACTGCGCCGGCACTCAGGCGGTTACCCGACCACAGCGCCACGTGCACTGCCCAGTCGGAGCGGCCGCGCTCGCCGAACTCGTTGGTGCCGTCGAGCGGGTCCACAATCCAGACCCGGTCGGTGACGAACCGCCGTGGGTCTTCCACGCCTTCCTCAGAGAGCACTGCGTCGTCGGGGCGCAACTCGGTGAGCGCATCGAGCAGGAAGTGGTGGCTGGCCATGTCGCCGGTGTCCATGATCTGCCAGGACGGCTTGCCGCGCTGCGTCAGTTCGGCGCGCAGCGCGACCAACAGCCGACCGGCTTCGACCGCGAGGCGGATGGCAAGTTGGTGGTCGTCCTCGGCCAGCTCAGATGTGTCAGTCACTCGGTCGCTCAGTCACTCGGTCGCTCAGTCACTCGGTCACTCGGTCACTCGGTCACTCAGCAACTCGGTCACCGGCGTCCGGCGCGCATCGCGTCGCGGACGAGTGCCCGTACTTGCGCTTCCGGAGCGCCCGTCGCCACCAGCGCCGTCACCTGCGCCTCGAGTTGCTCTGCGGCCACTTCCTCGAAGGCATCGATGCGGCCGTGTTGGAGATCGAGTGCTGACATCGTGAGAACCGCCACAGCGGCGAGCACGATGACCAGACCGATCGTGAGGACCACCCCGGCGTTGTTGCCGTTGACGCTGGCGATGATGATGCCAGCGACGCCCGCGACGAAGATCGCCGCGCACACCTTCGGGATCCATCGCTTCGCCATCTCAGCGGGCCAGCGGCTTGTACTTGATGCGGTGCGGTTGATCGGCCGACGAGCCCAGTTCCTTGTGACGCCATGCCTCGTACTCGCTGAAGTTGCCCTCGAACCAGCGCACCTGACTGTCGCCCTCGAACGCCAGCACGTGAGTGGCGATGCGGTCGAGGAACCAACGGTCGTGGCTGATGACCACGGCGCAACCGGGGAAGTTGTCGAGCGCGGTCTCCAGCGCTCGCAGGGTGTCGACGTCGAGGTCGTTGGTGGGTTCGTCGAGCAGCAGCACGTTGCCGCCGCTCTTGAGCACCTTGGCCAGGTGCACGCGGTTGCGCTCGCCGCCCGACAGTTCGCCGACCTTCTTCTGCTGGTCGGCACCCTTGAAGTTGAAGCTGGCGCAGTAGGCCCGGCCGTGGATTTCGCGGTTGCCGACCTTCATGTGCTCGACGCCACCGGTGATCTCTTCGTACACCGATGCTTCTGGGTCGAGCGCGTCGCGGCTCTGATCCACATAGGCCAACTCCACCGTCTCGCCGACGGTGACGGTTCCCGAGTCGGTGGCTTCTTGACCGGTGAGCATCTTGAACAGCGTGGTCTTACCGGCGCCGTTGGGGCCGATGATGCCGACGATGCCAGCCCTGGGCAGCGAGAACGACAGATCCTCGACCAGCAGCCGGTCGCCGAAGCCCTTGCGTACGTTCTGCACTTCGATGACGGTGTCGCCGAGGCGTTTGCCCACGGGGATCGCGATCTCCAGCTTGTCCGGGCCGCGCTCGGCAGCCTCGGCCTCTTGCTGCAACTTGTCGTAGGCGGCCAGACGGGCCTTGCCCTTCGACTGACGGGCCTTGGGCGACATGCGTACCCACTCGAGCTCGCGCTCCAGTGTGCGGCGCTTGGCATCGCTGGCCTTCTCTTCCTTGGCCAGACGTTCTTGCTTCTGTTCCAGCCAGCTGGAGTAGTTGCCCTCGAACGGGATGCCGCGGCCGCGATCCAACTCGAGGATCCACTTGGCCACGTTGTCGAGGAAGTAGCGGTCGTGAGTGATGGCCACGACGGTGCCCGTGTACTCCTGCAGGAAACGCTCGAGCCAATCGACACTCTCCGCGTCGAGGTGGTTAGTGGGTTCGTCGAGCAGCAACAGGTCGGGGTGGCTGAGCAGCAGGCGGCACAGTGCGACTCGGCGGCGCTCGCCACCGGACAGCAGTGTGACGTCGGCATCGTCCGGTGGGCAGCGCAGTGCATCCATCGCGATCTCGACGTTGCGCTCGAGGCTCCATGCATCGGCAGCGGCGATCTTGTCTTCCAGATCGGCCTGCAACGCGCCGACCTTCTCGTAGTCGGCATCGGGGTCGGCCCACATGCCCATGACCTCGTTGTAGCGATCGATCAGGCCCTGGACGGCGGCGACGCCGTCCATCACGTTGCCCTTGACGTCCTTGTTCGGGTCGAGTTGCGGTTCCTGCGCCAGGTAGCCGACGGTGAAGCCAGGGGTGAGGCGAGCCTCGCCGCTGTAGCCATCGTCGAGGCCGGCCATGATCCGCAGCAGGCTGGACTTACCAGCACCGTTCGACCCGAGCACGCCGATCTTGGCGCCGGGGTAGAACGACAGCGAGATGTTCTCCAGCACCGTGCGATCGGGCGGGTAGAAGCGGGCCAGCTTGTAACAGGTGTAGATGAATTCGTGAGCCATGTCGGTTACGCAGGCTAATGGCACGTTGTCCATACACAGTTCACCGATTGCGCCTGCGAGGGTGCTACGTTCACACGCAGTTTGTTTTCACAAGGAAGGGGTACTGAAAGTGCTCGCAGAATACACAGGGTTTTTCAGTAGGGCGTCGCTCGGTGCCTTCGGGTTCCGTTGGTTGCACATCTTGGCCGGTATCACCTGGATCGGCTTGTTGTACTTCTTCAACGTCGTCCAGGTTCCGGCCTACGCGCAGTTCGAGGCCGAGCCGCACAAGGAGATCGGCGGCAAGGCCCGCCTCATCGCCATCGACAAGGTGACCCGCAAGGCACTGTGGTGGTTCCGTTGGGCCGCCGTCGGCACCTTCCTCACCGGCATCATGATCACCGGCATCGTCAAGGACTACTTCAAGACTGGGCTCACCGACGCCGCTGGCGCGGAGATCAACTGGGGCCGTCTGCCGCAGAACATCGGGATCAGCACGGGCATGTTGCTCGGCACGATCATGTTGCTCAACGTGTGGGGCGTCATCTGGCGTAACCAGAAGGTCGTCCTGGCCAACGCAGCCAACGTGCTCGCCGGTGGCGAAGCCAACCCGGATGCTCCTGCCGCTGGTCGCAAGGCCGTGATGGCCAGCCGCCAGAACTTGATCTTCTCCGTGGCGATGCTGTTCTTCATGGTGTACAAGGCGCACCTCGTCGGTGCGAGCGCCATCACGCCGCTCAGCAGCGGCAACCTCGCCACCTACTGGATCATCTCGCTGCTGGTGATCGGCATCCTCGAGCTCAACTGCCTCGGCCTGTTGCCGTGGAAGACAGCCGCCAACAAGGGCCTCAACAAGCTGTACGACGGCCCCGGTGTGCGCAACCCGCTCATCACCGCTGGTGTCGTGTGGGCGATCTTCCTGGTCCTCACCGAAGTGCTCTTCCAAGTCTGAGTTCGCTCGTTCTTCGAGCTGACGGGCCGCTCTCCTCCGGGAGGGCGGCCCGCCGCCGTTTTCAGGACTGGTGGGTCGTGGTCCGGGCGAGGGCCACGACGTCGAGCGCGGCGACCGCGCCGATGACGATCGTGGCCGGTGTGCGCACCGGTGTGTCCGCCAGATCGGCGAGACGGCAGCGCACGACGCTCTGGTCGCCCGTGGTTGCCTTGCCCACAGCGGCGACCGGCGTATCGCCCGGTAAGCCGCCGGCCATGAGTTCGGTAGCGATCTCGCCACGCTGGGCAACACCCATCAGCACCACGATGGTGCCGCCGGTCTGTGCGAGCGCGTGCCAGTTGACGGGCGTCTCGCCGTGCTGACGATGACCGGTGACGACGGTGAATGACGCCGACAGCCCGCGGTATGTGACCGGGACGCCGGCTGCAGCGGGTGCCGCGATCGCCGAGGTGATACCGGGGACGACCTCGCAGGCGATGCCGGCCTCGGCCAAGGCGACGGCTTCCTCTCCGCCGCGACCGAACACGAACGGGTCGCCACCCTTCAGACGCACGACACGCTTGCCTTCGCGGGCGAGGCGTACGAGGAGCACGTTGATGAGATCCTGAGCGACGCCGGTACCGGGTCGCTTGCCGACGTCGATCAGTTCGGCGGTAGCGGGGACGAGTGCCAACACACCGTCGCCGACGAGCGCGTCGTACACGACGACGTCGGCCTCGGCCAACAGGCGGGCCGCGCGCACGGTGAGCAGATCGGGGTCGCCGGGGCCGGCGCCCACGAGGGCCACGCGTGCAGTCACGTGCGCATCCTTACAGGTGCAGGCCGCACTCGGTCTTGGCGGCACCGGCCCAGCGTCCGGCGCGGGCAGCCTCACCCGGGGCCACGGGGCTCGTGCACGGCCAGCAGCCGATGCTGGCATAGCCCTTGTCGACCAACGGGTGAGCAGGGAGGTCGTGCAGTGCTGCGTACAGCTCGACGTCGGCATCGGTCATCGTTGCGAGTGGGTTCACTTTGACCACGCCGCGACCGATGTCGTAGGCCGCGATTGCTGCGGTGGCGCGAGTGGGGCCGTCGGCGCGGCGCACGCCGCTGATCCACGCCCGCTTGCCCTCGATCGCTCGCGTCAGCGGTTCGACCTTGCGGCGCTGACAGCAGCCTTCGACGTCGGTTCGCCACTGATTATCGGGCTGCACCTCGGGAAGTGGACGCACGATGCGCACGTTGAGGTCGTATCGCTCGGTCAGTTCGGCCGCGAACCACTCCGTTTCGGCGAACAGGTACTGAGTGTCAAGCAGCACGATCTCGATACCGGGGACGGCAGACGCAGCCACATGGACGAGGGTTGCGTCCTGGAAGCTGGCCGTCACGACCAGGTGCTCGGCGCCGAACTGTTCGGCAGCCCACTTCACCACGTCGCCCGGGTGCAGGGTCTCGAGGCTGGAGGGAATGGTGAGCGACGAGAGCACGGAGTGACCTTACCATGAATGGCGACCAAGTTGATCAGGTAGATAGAAATTGCCGTCGGGTAGTCTGTTCCGGTGACCTTCGGCTACCCCGTGTTCCTCGATCTGGGTGATGTGCCCGTACTGCTCGTCGGCGGCGGACAGATCGCGTCCCGCAAGGCTGCTGGCTTGCTCGCGGCTGGTGCCCGGCTCACGGTGGTGGCGCCGGTGGTGCGTCCCGAGCTGGCTGCGCAGGTGTCCGCAGTGTGGCTGCGACCATTTGCTGACGACGACTGTGCCGGATTTCGTCTGGTGATGACCGCCACTGACGACCCGGAGGTCAATGCGCGGGTGGCCGCGTCAGCGACTGCACTCGGCGTGTGGGTGAACAGCGCTGACGACCCGTCCAACTGCAGTTTCATCCTGCCCGCTGTCACCCGCCGTGGTCCGGTGGTGGCTGCGGTCAGTACCGGCGGCGCCAGCCCCGCGCTGGCGAGCCATCTGCGCAGCGTGATCGGTGAGCAGGTGCTCACTGAGCAGGTGGAGCGGGCCGCAGCCGAACTGTCGCGACAGCGCGACGAGATCCATGCGGCGGGGGGCAGCACCGAACTGGTCGACTGGAGCGACCGACTGCGGGCGGCGCTGGAACCGGGCTGACCCGTCGCCCTACTTGACGGTGAGCGTGGCGTGCATCGTGCCCGAGTGACCGGGGATCTTGCAGATGATCTGATACTCGCCCGGCGTCACGGTGAGGGTGAGCGTGTCGCTGGATCCGCTGCCGGCGAGGTCGATACCTGCGGCGACGTCCTTGCCATCCTTGTCGACGATGTGCAGGTTGTGCGCGAGGCCAGAGTCGTTGACGCCGTAGACGATGACGGTGCCGTCGTGTGCCGTTGCCGCGTAGGACTTGGCATCCCACACCAAACCATCCTTGGCCCGCACCGTGACATCGACGTCGGCGGGCACCGTGCCAGCCGGACGGCTGCTACCGCTGCCGCCACACGCGGCCAATGTGGCCAACGCGGCAAGTCCGAGCACGACTGCGGAGATTCGGGTGGAGACCGTGGAGATCATGTGCGGAAATATACAAGTTTCTGCTTCGGAAATGCAACGATCCGGAG
>CAIXHI010000497.1 GCA_903919215.1 uncultured Acidimicrobiaceae bacterium | reverse complement strand
CGGCGGAACGCCTGTCGTGCGACGCGTACGCGGAGCGTGTTCTGCATGCGAGCTATGGCGAGGTCTCCGGCATCTCCTCCCGTGCCAGCGTCATTCGCGGTCGCCTTCGTCGGTTGATTCTGGCCCGCGACCGCTGTTGCACGGTGCCCGGTTGTGGCCGGCGTGGCCGGGCCGAGATCCACCACTTCCAGCACCGTGGGAAGGGCGGTACGAACTCGACCGTGAATCTGGGGCTGACGTGCCGCTACCACCACCATCTGCTGCACGAAGGAGGCTGGACCGCCGTCGTCACCGACGAGGGCATCGAGTTCCACCTTCCCGATGGCCGGATCATCCGGCCCACACCAACGCTGACGACGGGGAACGACTCCGACGTCGCTGCCAACGCCCGCGGCGCGGAGGACGGTCGCTGCCAGTGGATCGGCGACCAACTCGACCTGGACATGGCGCTTACTTGTCTCTTCTCCGAGCAGCCATGGATCGACCCGTGGCGGTTCCCAGGAACCGCCGGCCGCAGATACTCCAGCGGTGCGCGCCTCGCCAGGTGAATAACAGGCGAACTCGTGGCTGTCCGCCGCGTCGTTCACATAGATTCACCACCGTGAGCCAAGCAGCGCATCCCGGGCGGGGCGACGACGGTATGTCGATGGTCGATCTCGAGCAGTTGATCGAGGCGTTGCAGGCGGATCTGTCTGCCGACGAGTTCGTCGAGCGCGGCCTGTCGGTGGAGGGCACCTTCGACCAGATCGACGACCCGGTGCTGATCGGCCCCGACGGCAAACCGGTGATGACCTGGAAAGAGGGTTATCCGTACGACGAGCGGATGAGCCGTCACGACTACGAGGAAGACAAGCGTCTGCTGCAGATCGAACTGCTGAAGTGGCAGGCCTGGGTGCAGAAGACCGGCCACAAGGTGTGCATCCTGTTCGAGGGACGCGACGCTGCTGGCAAGGGCGGCACGATCAAACGCTTCATGGAGCACCTCAACCCCCGGCTCGCGAGGGTGGTGGCGTTGGGCATTCCCACCGGGCGCGAGCAGGGTCAGTGGTACTTCCAGCGCTGGATCGCGCACTTGCCCACTGCGGGCGAGATCGTGTTGTTCGACCGCTCGTGGTACACCCGCGCCGTCGTCGACCGGGTCATGGGCTACTGCACGACCGAGCAGTACTTGGAGTTCCTCCGCCATGTGCCCGAACTCGAACGATCGCTGCAGGCCTCCGACATGACGGTCATCAAGTTGTGGTTCTCCGTGTCACGTAAGGAGCAAGTCACGCGTTTCACGATCCGGCGCATCGACCCGGTGCGTCAATGGAAGCTCAGCCCCAGCGATCTCGCATCACTCGATCGGTGGCACGACTACACGGTCGCGAAAGAGACGATGTTCCTGCACACCGACACCACAGAGGTGCCCTGGACCGTGGTGCGCAGCAACGACAAGAAGCGCGGCCGGGTCGAGGCCATGCGCTCCGTGCTCGCCCGATTCGAGTACACCGATAAAGATCATGCGGTCGTCGGTGTACCCGACCCGCTCATCGTCGGACCACCCGGCCTCGTGTCGGTCGATGCCGGCGAACTGCTGACCTGAACTCAGACCTCGTGCAGGCGGCCGTCGTGCACGTCGTACACGAAGCCGCGGATGTGGTCCTTGTGCTGGATGAACGGGCTGTGGTGCAGCCGTTTGATGCTCTGGCGCGTGTCGGCGTAGGGATCGACGAAACATTCGAGCGACCACCACGGCTTCATCCCCACCTCGGCCTCGAGTTCAGCCTTGAAGGCGTCCTCGGTGATGGCTTGGAGCCCGCAGTTCGTGTGGTGGATGAGGATGATCTCGCGGGTGCCGAGCAGTCGCTGCGACAGCACCAGTGAGCGAATGACGTCGTCGGTGATGACACCGCCTGCGTTGCGCACGACGTGCGCCTCACCGTGCTCCAGGCCGAGCATCTGGAAGATGTCCATGCGGCTGTCCATGCAGGCCACGATCGCGAGGTGGCGCCGTGGGCGCAGGGCCAGGTCTCCATCGGAGAACTGCTCGACGTACTGCTCATTGTGTCGCAACAGTTCATCGGCGTTGGGCCGAAAAGGCTGAGGGTTGGACTCGTCGGTCATAGGTGTACCGCACGGTAGCGTTTCCTCCCATGACCGACACCTCTCGTCCCATGGCGCTCGACTCCGGTATGGATCCTCGGCTCGACGTGTTCAACCGTCTGCTCAAGAACCGGGTGGTCATGCTCGGTACCGATGTCAACGACGACATCGCCAACCAGATCTGCGCGCAGTTGCTGTACCTCGAGGGTGAAGACCCCAACGCCGACATCTGGCTGTACATCAACAGCCCCGGCGGCTCGGTCACAGCCGGTATGGCGATCTACGACACCATGCAGTTCGTCAGCTGCGATATCGCCACCGTCTGCATGGGCATGGCCGCCAGCATGGGTCAGTTCCTGCTCACCGCCGGCGCCAACGGGAAGCGCTACACGCTGCCCAACGCCCGGATCATGATGCACCAGCCGTTGGCCGGTCTGCGTGGCCAGGCCACGGACATCGCCATCCAGGCCGAGCAGCTCGCCTACACCAAGCGGCGCATGGCCGAGCTCATCGCTCACCACTCGGGTCAGACGCTGGAGAAGATCCAGGCCGACAGCGAGCGCGACCGTTGGTTCACCGCCGACGAGGCCAAGGCCTACGGTCTGGTCGACAAGGTCATCGTCAAGCGTGGCGAGATCGTCTGACCCTCACATGTAGTAGCCGGTGACATCCACGATGAAGTGGGCGCCAGCCCCGGCTGGGCCGCCGCAGCGAACGTTCAAGTTCAACTGATCGTCGAGCTTGCACAACGACGCGTTGGCGAACGTCTGCCCGGTGGCGAACCAGTTGATGGTGGAAGTGGCGGATGTGGACACATCGCCCGGGAGGACAGCGAGATAGCCGGAACCGACCGTCAGCGTGACGGTGAGGTTGAACGACACCGCTGTCGCACCGAGCGGGACGAAGCCGGAGACGTCAATCGCCCCACTCGACGTGTGTGAGTCGCCCACGAAGACCGTCGCGACCGCGTTAGGGACGATGCGGATTCCGGCCCTGGAGTCGTGTACGCGCCCTGGTGTGAGCGGGAACCAAGCACCGGCTGACGCGTTCGCACCGATGATTCGCCAGGTGCCCGGGTGCCCGCTCGCGACGCAGAGCAGCAGGCGCCCGAGGTGGTCCATGTAGAGGGTTCCGGCCTCGGCGGCAGAGTCGGGGGGAGAGCTCTGGCCCTGAAGGATGTTCGGTTCGAGTATCAGAGGCTGTTGCGAGCCGCTGAACGCGCGCACCGCAGGGCCGTGGTCGCACGTCGCGACCACGGCGGGCGCGGACCCGTTCGAGAATGCCCGCAATGCATATCCGTTGACTGGATCCGCAGAGTCGGGGATGTTCACGCTGGCGCCGAAGTCGTGCCCGTTGGCGTACACGCCGCCTCTTCCGCTGGCAAACGCTCCCCATCCATTGTTGCCGCCGGCGGCGACGAATGCGCCGCCGGTGCCGGTGTTCTGTACGCGGAGTGTCTGACCGAGGTCAGAATTCTCCGTCAGAACGGTGTCTGAGCCCCCGGCGTCGTTGGTGGTGCCGTAGAGCATTGTTCCGCTCGTCGCGTCGGCATGCTCCGGACTCGCCACTGTCGCTCCGACGACCGCTGCACCCAATGCGGTCATGAGCATGCGCCGACTCGTTCGCGATGAAGCGTCGGCGGGTTCGGCTGAGGTGTCGTCGTGTTCCTGCATGTCCGCCGTTCCTCACTGGTCAGGGGGCTGCTGCCGGTGTGCCGATCTGGGCTCCGCAGCGCTCCATGGTGTAGTTGATCACACGGTTGGCAGCCTGCTCGCTGGAGCGGGCCGTGTCGGCGACCTTCTGCACGGACGCCGGGTCGTTCGGGTCGACAGTCGCGGCGGTCTGCATACTGCGGATCACGGCTTCCCATTCGGACTGCACCGCCAGCGGGGCCGTGGCTGACACCGCCTTCCAGGCATTCAAGACGCGCTTCACGTCGGCCGGGGTGGAGATCGTGGGCTGGCTGAGGTCGACGAGGTGCTCGCCCACGACCGTGCAGTAGTGGGCTTCGGTGCGCTGTGCGGCGTCGCCGCCGCAGGCAGCCACCAGCGACCCGAGCCCGAGTACCAACACGAGCGCAGCGATGCGCTCGAAGCGGGCAGTCGGCTGATTCACCCGGTGATTCTCTCAGCTGATGGCCGCAGATCGGCGGCACCAGCGAATCGGTGTGCACACAGTGGTGATCCGGGTGTGACCCGATATGTTCCGCATCACCCGTCGGGGAACCGGTTGCCGTTCCCTCCCTCGTCCGCTGGCGCGTCATGCGCTGCTGAGTTCGTCGGAGGTGGCGTGTCATGCTCGCCGCAGTTCGTTCTGCCACGGTGTTCGGCGTCGAAGGTCGCCCGGTCACCGTTGAAGTGCACGTATCCACGGGGCTGCCCGCGTTCCAGATCGTCGGTCTGCCCGACGAAGCGTGTCGCGAATCGCGCGACAGGGTGCGCGCCGCAGTGTTGTCCAGTGGGTTGCGCTGGCCGTCGTGCCGGGTCACCGTCAACCTGGCTCCCAGCAGCCAGCGTAAGGGTGGCTCTGGCCTCGATCTGGCCATCGCTGTCGGCTTTCTGGCAGCCAGTGAGCAGGTCGAGCTGGCGTCCCTCGAAGGGATGGGCTTCGTGGGTGAACTCGGCCTCGATGGCAGCCTGCGCAGTGTCAGCGGGGTGGCACCGATGGTCGCCGCGATGTGCCCGGCGATCGACGCCGTCGGCGTGCGTCCGGTGGTGCCGGTCGGCAGTTTCCGCGAGGCGCAGGGTGTGGTCGGTGAGGGTGTGCGAGTTGCCCGCTTCTTGTGTGAAGTGGTGCATGCGCTCAACGGCGAATCGCCGTGGCCGGATGCGCCCGATGGTGAGTTGTGCGAGTACGAGGAGCCACCGCCCGACCTTGCCGATGTGCGGGGTCAGCCAACGGCTCGTTTGGCACTCGAGGTTGCGGCAGCGGGCGGACACCATTTGCTGCTCGTCGGGCCACCAGGGTCGGGCAAGACGATGCTCGCTCAGCGACTGGGCGGGCTGCTGCCCGAACTCTCGCGGGCCACCTCGCTGGAGGCGACGATGGTGCACTCGGCCGCCGGCGTGCGGTTGCCGGCAGGCGGCCTGGTGGTGCGGCCACCGTTCCGTGCACCGCACCACAGCAGTTCGATGGTCTCCCTCGTGGGCGGTGGCAGTACCTCGCTGCGCCCTGGCGAAATCTCGTTGGCGCACGGTGGTGTGTTGTTCTTGGACGAGTTGGGCGAGTTCGCACCAGCCGTGCTCGACGGTCTGCGTCAGCCGCTGGAGGAAGGGGTCATCCGTTTGGCGCGGGCCCGCGCCT
>CAIXHI010000496.1 GCA_903919215.1 uncultured Acidimicrobiaceae bacterium | reverse complement strand
TACTCCAACACCGGCGGCCAGGCCTCGAAGGCGACGCCTCGCGGTGCGGTGGCGAAGTTCGCTGCCGGCGGTAAGGGCGGGATGAAGAAGGATCTTGGGTTGGAAGCGATGAGCTTCGGCGACGTCTACGTGGCCAAGATCGCGATGGGAGCCAGCGATGTGCAGACGGTGAAGGCGTTGCTGGAAGCAGATGCCTGGCCGGGGGTGTCGCTGGTGATCGCCTACAGCACCTGCATCGCCCACGGGTTCGACATGAAGAACACGATGACGCAGCAGAAGCTGGCAGTGCAGAGTGGTCACTGGCCGCTCTACCGCTACCGACCCTCCGCCGACAGCGACACCAAGCCGTTCCAGCTCGACAGCGCCGATCCGTCGGTGCCGTACCGCGACTTCGCCGCCAGCGAGTCTCGGTTCGCGATGCTCGCTCGTTCCAACCCGGAGCGCTCGGCCGAGCTCGTCAGCCTTGCGCAGCAAGACGTCGACAGTCGCTGGCACTACTACCGACAACTCGCCGATGTGCAACGGACATCTCCCGGTCACGCCAGCGAGACCACCATCGCCGATGAGGGGGAAGAGCTGTGACCGACCTCTCCACCACGTATCTGGGCCTGGCATTGCGCAGCCCGCTGGTCGCTTCGGCAGGCCCCGTCACCGGGAATCCGGCGATGTGGCAGCGGCTGCAGGCCGCCGGTGCCGGCGCGATCGTGCTGCCCTCACTCTTCGAGGAAGAGATCGAGCAGGACGCGTTCGTCCTCGGGTTCAATGAAGAGCATGGTGCCGATCAGTTCGGTGAGGCGCTGAGCTATCTGCCGTCGATCGACCAGCCTCCCGCTGGACCGGCGCGCCACGTCGCGCTCGTCGAGCGCGCTCGCGAGCAGCTCGACATTCCGGTCATCGCCAGCCTCAATGGCACCACCCCGGGTGGTTGGGTGCGCTACGCCAAGCACCTTGCTGATGCCGGCGCGCACGCCATCGAGCTGAACCTGTACGACATCGTCGTCGACACGTCCGTCACCGCCGCTGAACTCGAGCATCGCTATCTCGAACTCGTCGAAGAAGTGAAGAACGAGATCGAGATTCCTCTCGCGGTGAAGCTCGGCCCGTGGTTCACCGCCTTCGGCAACCTGGCAGTCCGGCTGCAGGACGCAGGAGCCGACGGCTTGGTGCTCTTCAACCGGCTCTATCAGCCGGATATCGACCTCGACACGCTGGAGGTCGTGCCCACGCTCACGCTCAGTACATCGGCCGAGACCCGTATGTCGCTGCACTGGATTGCCAACCTGTTCGGCACGGTCAACTGCTCGCTCGCCGCTAGTTCGGGTGTCCATGACGGCGCAGACGTGTTGAAGCTGCTGCTCGCCGGAGCCGATGTGGTGATGACCACCAGCGCACTGCTGCTGCATGGTCCCGAGCACCTCGCGGTGATGGAGCGTTCCGTCCGGCAGTGGATGGTGGATCGCGACTACGACAGTGTGCGTGAGTTGCGCGGCAGCGTCAGCCGCGGCAACGTTCCCGATCCGCAGGTCTACGAGCGGGCGAACTACTACCGCATCATCCATTCCTGGACCAACGCCAATCGTCGGTAGGGTGGCCGTCATGCGCGAAAGTGAAGTTCATTTCGGCCACCGCATCGGTTGGCTGCGGGCGATGGTGCTCGGTGCCAACGACGGCATCATCTCGATCGCCGCGTTGTTGCTGGGTATGGCCGCTGCCGATTCCGATCGCTCCACGCTGCTGACCGCTGGTATGGCGGGTCTGGTGGCAGGCGCCGTGTCCATGGCCCTGGGTGAGTACGTGTCGGTCGCGTCGCAGCGCGACAGCGAGCACAGCGATATCGCCAAGGAACGCTGGGAACTCGAGCACCAGTCGGAGA
The DNA here is from genome assembly GCA_903919215.1 of uncultured Acidimicrobiaceae bacterium. Classification (GTDB taxonomy): domain Bacteria; phylum Actinomycetota; class Acidimicrobiia; order Acidimicrobiales; family Ilumatobacteraceae; genus UBA668. The sequence goes on along the minus strand of CAIXHI010000496.1, from coordinate 10,039 downwards.
TGGAGCTCAGCGAACTTGCCGCGATCTACAGCGCTCGCGGGCTGAGCCCGACGCTCGCCCACGAGGTGGCGGTGCAACTCACCGATCACGATGCGCTCGGTGCGCACCTGCGCGACGAACTCGGCATCTCGGCCGACGACCTGGCCCGCCCGATGCAGGCCGCTGGTAGTTCGGCACTGGCGTTCATCATCGGTGGTGTGATCCCGATGGTTGCGGCCTCGCTGGCGTCGAAGGCGTCGCGTATCGGCCTGATCCTCGCTGTCACGGTCGTGGCGCTGGTTGCACTCGGTTTCACCGGTGCCAAGGCTGGCGGGGCCAAGCCTGGTCGGCCGATCGTGCGGGTCCTCGTGGGCGGTGCGGCGGCGATGGGGTTCACGATGCTCGTTGGCAAGTTGTTCGGCGCAGCCATCGCCTAAGGCGTGGCTATCATCTCAAGTTCACTACCCCTGGGGAGGGAACATGGACTTCGACATGATGTCGCTGCCGCCGGCTGTGCGCGTCTCGGTTTTCACTCGCGTCGGTCTCGCCGAAGTGCCGATGGAGTGCCCCCAGGCTGGATACGTCGCGATGCAGCAGCAGCACGAGGGTGGCCTGCTGTGCCCGATGGACGGCATCGCCGTGTCCTTCGGCCGCGAGATCACGGATTACGTGCTGCGGCATCACGAACTGTTCTCGTCGGCCGTTGATCTACCGCTCGGCAACGTGCGACCGCTGATTCCGTTGAACGTGGATCCGCCGAAGCACTCGAAGTACCGCAAGATCCTCGATCCGCTGTTCGCCCCGAAGCGAATGGACGCGATGGAGGCCGATATCGCCGAGCGTGCCAACAAGTTCATCGACGAGTTCATCGAGCGGGGCGAATGCAACTTCACGGAGCAGTTCGCGGAGTTGTTCCCGTCAGCGGTGTTTCTCGGCCTGATGGGTCTGCCGTGGGAGGAACTACACACGATGCTCCACCTGCGCGATGGCATCCTTCACCCGGAGAAGATCGACCCCGCCGCGGTCACCGACCCACTGGTGTCGTTCGCAGTGATGAACGCCACCGGCCAGGAGATCTACGCCTTCTTCAACGAGCACCTCGACGCTCGTGAGGCGAACCCGACGAGCGACATGCTCACCCACTTCATCACCGCCGAGGTGGACGGCGAATCGATGACGCGTGAAGAGGTGCTCGACCTGTGCTACCTGTTCCTCATCGCCGGGCTCGACACGGTGAGCGATTCGCTCACCTGCCTGTTTGCCTTTCTCGCTCAGCACCCGGAGCACCGTCAGCAGATCATCGATGATCCGGCGCTGATCCCGGGAGCAGTCGAGGAGCTACTGCGGTGGGAGACGCCGGTGGCATACGGCGTGCCACGCGAAGCCACTCAGGACGTCACCCTGCCCAACGGGGTGCAGGTGCCCAAGGGCATGGTGATCACCGTCGCCTACGGGGCCTCGAACGTGGATCCCGGCGAGTACCCCGATGGCTTCGACGTGCGCTTCGATCGCGAGAACAACCGACATATCGCCTTCGGCGGCGGTGTGCATCGCTGCCTCGGCTCGCACCTCGCCCGTCGCGAACTCCGCATCGCGCTCGCCGAATGGCACAAGCGCATCCCGCAGTACGCCCTGAAGCCAGGGCACGAGCAACTCGAGTTCCCGCAGGGTTTGCGCCACGTGAAGGATCTCACGCTCAGCTGGTGAGGTCACTCGGCAGGTAAAAGTTGGGACCAAGGTCCATACTGGAACACCTGTACCGGGAATGAAGGCGGAAGTAGCGTGACCGCATGAGTGAACGTGCGGACGCCGTCGTCATCGGCGCAGGTGTGATCGGATCTTCAGTTGCCCTCGAGTTGGCTCGTGGCGGGCGGAAGGTCATCGTCGTGGACAAGGGTCCGTCGGCCGGAGCGGGTTCGACGAGTTCGTCGTCGGCGATCATCCGCTTCTGCTACTCGACCCCCGATGCGGTGCTCACGGCGTGGGAATCCGCCGGGGCCTGGGCTGATTTCGCCGGGTATCTCGGCCACACCGACCCCGACGGTATGGGGCGCTTCGTGCGCACCGGTCACCTCATCTTCCGCATTCCTGGCGCCAATACCCAGCGATTCGAAACTGTCTGGAAGGAACTCGGGATCGTCCACGAGGATCTCGACACCCAGGAGATTTCACGACGGTGGCCCGGCTTCGACGTCGGTGCCTACTTCCCGCCCAAGCGCATCGACGACCCGGCGTTCGGTGATGATGCCACCAGCACGTTGAGCGCCATCTTCGAGTCGCAGTCGGGTTTCATGGACGACCCGATGTTGTGTGCCCAGAACTTCGCCTATGCCGCGAAGCAACACGGCGCCGAGTACCGCTTCCACCAAGAGGTCGTCAGCATCGATCGTGAGGGTGGACGCGTCTGTGGTGTGTCGTTGGCGGGCGGCGAGCGCATCATGGCGCCTGTCGTGGTCAACGTCGGCGGCCCCCACGCGAGCGTCCTCAATCGCATGGCCGATGTCGTTGGCGGAATGAGAATCAGCCACCGGCCGCTGCGTTCGGAAGTGTTCACGGTGGAGGCACCCAAGGGGATGACCCTCGAGGATGGCTTCCCGACACTCGCCGACCTCGATGTCGGTCAGTACATCAAACCCCATTTCGGTGGCACCTGGGATGTGGGTTGCACCGAGCCCGATTGCGACGAACTGCACTGGATCGACGACCCCGAGCAGTACGACCCGTACCCCACGGTCGAGCAGTTCGAGGTGTCCACGATGCGCGTCGCCCGGCGGGTGCCCGAGTTCGGCATTCCCCACCGTCCCAGCGGACTGGCTGCGTTGTACGACGTGACCACCGACTGGGTGCCGCTGTACGACAAGAGCGACTTGCCCGGATTCTTCATGGCCTGCGGCACCAGCGGCAACCAGTTCAAGAACGCGCCGCTCGCCGGACAGTTCTTGAAGCTGATCATCGATGCCGAGGCGGCGGGCATCGACCACGACGAGCAACCCGTGCAGTACGTCGGTCCCCGCACCGGCCGCTCGATCAACGTTGGTTCGTTCTCCCGCCGCCGCGATCCATGGGCCACTTCCAACGGCGTGATGGGCTAACTTCCCGCGAATGAAGGTTCGAGTCGACGAGTCCGTGTGCCATGGTCATCAGGCGTGTGCAGTGGCCGCGCCGTTGGTGTTCGGCGCCGATGACTACGGCAATGCCGTCGTGCTCATCAGCGGTGACATCCCAGCGCAACTGGAAGCCGCGGCACGGCGAGCGGCCGGCAACTGCCCCGAGCACGCCATCATCCTCAACTGACCGTCGTGGCGACCGTGAAGCTGTCGTGCACCTGATCCGGCTGAGCGATGCGCGGCGTGAGCCGTGGCGCAACGGCGGCGGATGGACGCGCGAGATCACTCGCTTCCCGGCCGACTCGACGGAGTACGACTGGCGGCTGTCGGTGGCTGAGGTGGAGACGGATGGTCCGTTCTCGCGCTTCGATGGTTGCGATCGGATCCTGGTGTTACTCGGTGGGAACGGGATGGAGTTGCAGACGGTGGGGCAGCCGGTCACGTTGTGGCCGCCGCATGACCACCTGCGTTTTCCCGGCGAGTTGGCGATCTCGGCGCGCTTGATCGCCGGACCGACCACTGACCTCAACCTGATCTGGCGGCGTGATCGCTGCGCGGTGGTGCTGCACCAGATCGATCCGCGAGCGCCGATGCACATCGGAGGACACCCCGACGAGGTGGTGGTGGCCTTCACCGTGGTGACCGGAGCGACCCGCGTGAGCGAGCCCGGAGAGGGTCTGCTGGTGGGCCGCGACGAGCACGAGATCGGGTTCGTCATCGCGCCACCGCCAACGCTCTGAGATACCATCCCGCGAATGGCCGAGATCGCAGCGCTGCAGCATCACGACAACTCACTAGGGGTCGTGTGGAGCGACGGAGTGGTCAGCCGCTACCCGTGGCTCTGGCTGCGCGACCACGCAATCGGTGCCGACACGATGCACCCGGTAACTGGGCAGCGCCAACTCTTCACCGCCGGCGTGCCGCGTGCCCTGCGTGGCCTCAGCACCGACGTGATCGACGGCGCGCTCCATGTCACCTGGGACATGCTCGAACCGACCTCGGTGCTGCCAGTCGAGTTCCTCGGCACCTATCGCCATCCGCGAGTTGCTCGTGTGACGGTCGACGTTCCGATCACGCTGTGGAAGGCAGCGTCGATCACCACACCCACGGTCGCGCACGAGTTGGTGATGAACACCGACGCTGGCCTTGCGCACTGGTTGACGGCGACTCTGCAGTACGGGTTCTGCATCGTGACCGGCACCCCACCGACGGTGGAGGCCACTGCGGCATTGCTGCGGCGAGTGAGTTACGTCCGTGAGACGATCTTCGGTGGGGTATGGGAGTTCCAAGCTGATCTGGCGAAGGCCGACACTGCGTACACAACGCTGGAACTGCGTGGCCACACGGACGGCACGTACAGCAACGATGCGCCCGGATGTCAGTTGTTGCACTGCTTGGAGTTCAAGGGCGACGGCGGCGACAGCACCTTGGTCGACGGGTTCGCCATTGCTCGCCGAATGGAGTCGGAGCACCCTGATGAGTTCGAGACGCTGTCGACGGTGATGGTGCCCGGGCAGTACATCGGCGACGGAAGCCATCTCCTCGCGACACGTCCAGTGTTCCGCCACGACCACACCGGGCGTCTCGCACAGGTGTCGTTCAACAACTACGACCGAGCGCCGTTCCTGTTGGAAGAGTCCGACATGCTCGCGTTCTACGACGCGCTGAGGGTGTTCGAGGAGTTGGCCAACGACACGTCGATGCAGTGGCGCCACGTGCTGCAGTCAGGTGAGGCGATGCTGCTGGACAACTGGCGTGTACTGCACGGTCGTGCGGCATACAGCGGGCTTCGGCGGATGTGCGGCGGGTATCTCAATCGCGAGGACGTCGAGAGCCGCCTACGCTCTGGCAGGTGAGCCTTGCCGAACTGATCGCCCGTTTCGATGTTGACGACCCGGCGTTCATCGCCGATCCGTATCCGGTACTCAACGAACTCCGCGAGGCGACGCCGATCTTCTGGAACGAGCAGACTGCGCAGTGGACCCTCACTCGCTTCTCCGATGTGTTCGAGACCTTGCGCGATCGCCGCCTGGGGCGCAGCTACAGCCACCTGTATTCGCACGCAGCAGTGGGCCGCGCTGAACCGGATCCGCGTTGGGCAGCATTCCAACAGCACGAACGCTGGTCGTTGTTGTGCCTGGAGCCGCCCGACCACACTCGCATTCGCCGCCTCGTGGCCAAGGTGTTCACTCCCAAGGCCGTCGCCGCAATGCGTCCGACGGTGCAGGGTTTCGGCGACGAACTGCTCGACGTGTGTCGCGAGAAGGGTACGTTCGAACTGCTCACCGACTACGCCCAGCCGTATTCCGTCGCCGTGATCTGCTCGATGCTGGGGGTACCGCGCACCGACACACAACTGCTGCTCGACTGGTCGCACGCGATCGTCAAGATGTACGAACTCAGCACCACCGACGCCGTGCGCGAAGCGGCGAACACCGCAGCTGCCGAGTACATCGAGTACACGAAGGCGCTGATCGCCGAGAAGCGACGCAGCCCCGATGGACTGCTCGTCAGCGAGTTGGCGCAGGTGGAGGACGACGGCGACACGCTCACCGTGGACGAAATCATCAGCACCACGATGGTGTTGCTCGAGGCGGGCCATGAGGCCACGGTGAACACACTGGGCAACGGTATGCGCGCGATGCTGCGCCACCCGGGTGAGTGGCAGCGCGTGGTCTCGGGTGCGGTGCCGGCGCGAATCGCGGTGGAGGAGATGTTGCGCTGGGACCCGCCGCTGCATCTGTTCGAGCGCTGGGTGCTGGAACAGGGCGTCGAGATCGCCGGTCAGCGGATGGAGGTCGGCCAGGAGGTGGCGATGCTGTTCGGCGCGGCGCAACGCGATGGGCGGCGCTTCCCCGAACCCGACCGCTTCGACGCAGGTCGTGGCGACACTGCGCACATCGGCTTCGGCGGTGGCATCCACTTCTGCGTCGGCGCCCCGCTGGCCCGTCAGGAGATCGAGGTCTCCGTCGCCGGTCTGGCGGCGCGCTTCCCAAATCTGGCAGTACTCGTCGAACCCGAGTATCACTCCAACTTCGTCATCCGTGGCCTCACTGCGCTCCACCTGACAGCCTGACACCGCAGCACCAAGGAGACCGGTGCAGTTCAGCTCGTAGTCAGGACTGGCGCTGCTCGCCGCAGGATCTCGGCGACGTCGGCATCGGTGGTCTGGAAGCTGGTGACCAGGCGGATGACCCCTGGGCTCATCTCGTAGAACAGCAGACCGGCGGCGGCCAAGGACGCGGCCGCGTGCTGGTCGATGTTCGCGAACAGCATGTTCGCCTCGGGCTCGACCACGAAGGTGACACCCATCTCGCGTAGTCCGGCCGCCAGGGCCGCCATCGCCTGGTTGGCACGGGCGGCGAGGCGCAGCCACAGGCCGTCGGTCAGGTATGCATGCAGCTGAGCGCTTTGGAAGCGCATCTTGCTGGCGACATGCCCGGCCCGCTTCACCCGGTACACGAGTTGCGCACTGACGGCGGGGTCGAAGCACACAATGGCATCGGTGCTGAGCGACCCGTTCTTCATCGCCCCGAGCGAGAACAGGTCGACGCCGGCACTGGCAGTGAGTGCAGCCGGTGAACACCCAAGGGCAACGAGTGCATTGGCGAGACGGGCACCGTCGAGGTGCATGCGCAGACCCCGCTCGTGGGCGATCGTCGCCAATGCCGTGACTTCGTCGACCCGGTACACGGTGCCCATGTCGGTGGGGCAGGTGAGCGACACGACGGACGGCTGCGAGTGGTGCGGGTCGCCCCAGTTGGTGCTGGCGAACGCAGCGTGGAGTGATGTCGGCTGCAGCGTGAAGCGTTCGCCTTGGAGGCCGCGCATCACGGCGCCGGCGCCGAACATCGACGTCGCGCCACCCTCGCTGCGCAGGATGTGCGCCGTCTCGTGGCACAACACACTGCCCCACGGCGGGCACACCGCCGAGAGTGCGAGTGAGTTCGCGGCGGTACCGCTGATGACGGGGAAGACCTCGGCCTCGGGGTGTTGGAAGACCTCGCGCACGAGTTCCCGCAGTTGGGCGGTGTGGTCGTCGCCGCCATAGGCGAGCGCCGAGCCCACATTGGCCGCAGCGACGGCCGCGATGATCTCGGGGGCTACGCCGGCAGCGTTGTCGCTGCGCAGTTCGATGGGATGCAGGTCGTCCTCACCACTCGATCGATTGACGGTTGCAGAACATGCCACCGGTTGGGCCGTCATCGGGTAGGTCGGCCAACCACACCGGGGTGTCGGCGCCCTCTTCCACTGACAGTTCAGCCTCGTCGCCACCCATCCGGGTGCGCACCCACCCAGGGCAGCAGGCGTTGATCAGCACACCGGTGCCCGCGAGTTCCTTCGAGAACTGGTACGTGAGCATGTTCAGCGCCGCCTTCGAGATGCCGTACGCCGGAGCGTTGGCCCACGTGGACGAGAACGTGCCCGAGCGACTGGACACGTTGACGATGCGCGGGCTGTCGGCCTGCAGCAGATGGGGGAGCGCAGCGCGAATGACCCGCAACGGGCCGATGGTGTTGATCTCCAACGCGTCGCGCAGATCGGAGTCGGAGACTTGGGTGGCGAGCACACCTTCGTCGAAGTGGCCGCCAGCGTTGTTGATCAGGACGTGCAGGCCGCCAGCGTGCTGTGTCACGGCTGCGAGCGCGGTCTGCACCGATGTCGTGTCGGTGACGTCGAGTTGCACCGCAAACGCGTCGTTTCCGATCGCCGCGGCGGCCTCGACGGCGTCGTCCCACACACGCGCGGCCACGGCTACGAGGTACCCCTCAGATGCCAGTCGGTCGGCAATCGCCCGCCCGACTCCGCGGTTGGCTCCGGTGACGAGGGCAACGCGGCGCGAGGTGCTCATGGCGCTCGACCCTAGACCGCCACGTGGGGGTGATACCCCAAACGGCGCAGACCGAATTTCACCATTGGCCCCATCCCGAACGCGAACGCGACGGTGCCCACGCCGACGGATCCGCCGAGTGCAGCGCCCACCACGAGCGGTACTCCGTCACTGATCCACCGGGCGGGTGCGACGCCGAGCCCGCGGTTGACGAGGCCCAGCATCACGACCTCCGTCGGACCCGGGCCGAGGTTGGTGCTCACCACCAGACAGATGGCAACAGCGATGATCAGCGTGCCAACCACCAGATAGCCGCCGCGCGCGAGTAATCGCTGCTGATCGGGGAGGACAGCGAGCACGCGGTTCACCAGCGCGCCGATGGTCAGCGTGCCACCGAGACAGGCCCAGCCCAGCTTCGCCCCGAGCAGGTAGCCCGTGCCGAAGAACACTGCCGAGGTGACGATGAAGCAGATTCCGAGCGACCACGCCGTGCTCTGGTGGAGGCCGGTATTCAGCACGTCGTAGGGAGCCACGCCGAGTTTCGCCTTGACCAGGAGCGGGACCGCGACGCCGATACCCACCCAGGAGATCAACAAGCGGAACAGGCGGGTGGCGTTCGACATGACAATGAGGACGGTATCCGCGGCGCTGATGGATCTAACCTCCGCAGACTTGGATGCCGAGCGGGCAACATGCGAGGTGCTGCGATACTGAGTCGGCCATGCGAGTCGGGTTCTGTCCGGAGCGACCCGTTGCCGTCAGGAAGGAACCCTGCAATGACTCACCAATGGACCCTCACCCCGATCACCGGCACGTTCGGCGCCGAACTCATCGGTGGCCGTATCGGTGCGCCCGGTTTCGAGGCTGCCTCGCTGCTCTCGCTGGTGGAGGAGCACCTGCTGTTGGTGCTGCGCGATCAGCACCTGACCCACGCCGAGCAGGTGGAGGTGGCCAGGGCCCTCGGCGAGCCGACACCGGCCCACCCGGTGGTGCCCGGTCACCCCGACCACCCGGAGATCCTCGTGCTCGATGGCGCGGCCGGCGGTCGCAACGCCCGCTGGCACACCGATGTGACGTTCATCCCCGCGCCGCCCGCGGCATCGGTGCTGGTGGGCGACTCGTTCCCCGTCGCTGGCGGCGACACGATGTGGGCCGATCTGCGCACCGCCTACGACCGGCTCACGCCGGCGTTGCAGGGTGCGATCGACCAACTCGATGCAGTGCACCGCATCAGCCCGCTGGCCTACTGGGGTGAGCCGTTCGACACAGCGCTCACGCTCGACATCGCCCAGCAGTTGTTCGACGACGCCGCCAAGGTGCCGCCGGTGGTGCATCCGGTGGTGCGCGTGCATCCCAGCACCGGACGCAAGAGCCTGTTCGTCAACCCGGGCTTCACCTCACACATCGTCGGCCTGTCGCGCATCGAGAGCGACAACCTGCTGCGACTGCTCTACGAACACTCCGCACAGCCCGAGTTCCAGTTGCGCCATCGCTGGCGCAAGGGTGATGTGCTGATCTGGGACAACCGGGCCACAGCGCACTATGCGGTGGACGACTATGGCGATACGGAACGCAAGATGCGTCGCGTCACCATCCGCGGCACGAAGCCGGTCGGCCCCAACGGCACCGAGAGTCACATCGTCAGCGATCCGCTCGTCTCTGTGCGCTGAGGTCCTCCCCGCCGGGCCGGTCGTACGATGGGCTTCGTGCAGTGGGCAGGTGCGTCCGAATCGGCAGAGCGGCTCACCGCGGCGATGGCTGGCGACCATGAACGTGCGGTGCGTCGGTGGGCTGAATCCGGAGGATTACAACTGACCGGACGTACTGCCGGACATGCACTTGCTGGCCCGGCACGCGTCGCTCTCGCGTTCGACGAGTGGGCTCGGCAGGTGTGCGAACTGTCCGGTGTGGTCGTGGATGGCGCTTCGCTGATCGGTGAACGGGCAGCGATTGCTGGCTTGACGCGTCGGGGTGCCGTGAGCGCTGGTGGCGGCTGCCGACTGCTGCGATGTGCCGACGGCCATGTCGCGTTGTCGCTGGTGCGCGACGACGATGTGAACGCGATCGACGCGTGGCTCGGTGAGTCGGTGGGGCTCGACCGGTCGCTGCCGGTGAACGATGG